>JAEWYD010000190.1 GCA_023462275.1 Actinomycetes bacterium | reverse complement strand
GAGGCGGCCGACGAGCCGCGGGTCGTGCCCGGGCGCGTCCGCGCCCGCCTCCGCGAGGATGTCCGACCGGTGCGCCTGCGCCGTCCGCACCGCGGCGGCCGTCGCCCACCGCGGCACGTCCCCCAGCTCGTCGCACCACAGCACGTGGTCCCAGTGGGGGTGCGTGGAGAAGCCGACCACCGGACGCCACCCGCGCTCGCGGATCTCCGCCGCGAGGCCGCGGACCTCCTCGATGCTGATCCCCGGGTCCACGACCAGGCACCGGCCGTCGTCCGCGACCACCACGGTGCTCACCGTCGACCAGGTCGAGGCGACCGCGACCCAGACCCCGGGGGCCACCTCGGTGAGGCTCATGCGACGGCGCTTCGGACCATGTCAGTCGAGCGCAACCCCGCGGGCCGCCAGGGCGGCCGCGCCGACGATGCCGGCCGCGTTGCGCAGGCCGGCGGGCACGATCGGGGTACGCAGGTCGAGGAGGGGCAGGAAGTTCTCGTGCTTCTTGCTGACCCCGCCGCCGACGACGATGAGGTCCGGCCACAGCAGGTCCTCCACCACGCGGAAGTACCGCTGCAGGCGCTCTGCCCACCGCTCCCAGTCGAGGTCGTCGCGCTCGCGGGCCGCGTCGGAGGCGCGCTGCTCCGCGTCGTGCCCGTCGACCTCGAGGTGGCCCAGCTCGGTGTTCGGCACGAGCGTCCCGTCGACCACCAGGCACGAGCCGATTCCCGTGCCGAGCGTCACGACGAGCACCGTGCCGGCGCGGCCCTTCGCCGCGCCGTAGAGCGTCTCGGCGTAGCCCGCCGCGTCGGCGTCGTTCACCGTCAGGACCTCGTGGCCCGTGGCCTCGCGGAGCACCGCCGAGACGTCGGCGCCGATCCACGAGTCGTCAACGTTCGCGGCGGTCCGTGCCACGCCGTGCTGGATGACGGCCGGGAAGGTCACCCCGAGCCGCGTCGTCGTCGGCAGGTCGAACGCCCGCACGAGCTCGGCCACGGTCGCCGCGACGGCCGCTGGCGTGGCGGGCTGCGGCGTCGGGATGCGCAGCCGCTCGGCGCCGAACTCCCCGGTGGTCAGGTCGACGGGGGCACCCTTGATGCCGCTGCCGCCGATGTCGATTCCGAATCCTGTGCTCATGGCAGTGTCAGGACCTCCGCTCCGGTCTCGGTCACCACCAGGGTGTGCTCGAACTGGGCGCTCCGCTTGCGGTCGCGGGTGACGACGGTCCAGCCGTCGTCCCACATCTCCCACTCGTGCGTGCCCAGGTTGAGCATGGGCTCGATGGTGAAGACCATGCCCACCTCCATGGTGGTCGCGTGGTGGGGCGCGGCGTCGTAGTGGGGCACGATCAGCCCGGAGTGGAACGACTCGCCGACCCCGTGGCCCGTGAAGTCGCGGACGACGCCGTACCCGAACCGGGTCGCGTAGCGCTCGATCACGTGCCCGATGACGTTGATCTCCCGCCCCGGCGCCACCGTGCGGATGCCGCGCTCCAGGGCGGTCCGGGTGCGCTCCACCAGCAGCCGGGACTCCTCGTCGACGTCGCCGACGGGGAAGGTGACGCACGAGTCCCCGTGCACGCCGTCCTTGTACGCCGTGATGTCGACCTTCACGATGTCGCCCTCGGCCAGCACGGTCGAGTCGGGGATGCCGTGGCAGATGACCTCGTTGACGGACGTGCAGATCGACTTCGGGAACTCGACCGAGCTCGGGTGCGGCCGGTAGCGCAGCGCCGAGGGGTAGGCGCCGTGGTCGCAGACGAACTCGTGGCCGATCCGGTCGAGCTCGTCCGTCGTCACGCCCGGGACGGCGTGCCGGCCCACCTCGGCGATCGCCTGCGCGGCGATGCGGCCCGCCACCCGGATGCGCTCGACGGTCTCGGCGTCCTTGACCTCCGAGCCGGTGAACGGGCGCTCGCGGTCCTTGCCCACGTACTCCGGCAGCTCGACGCCGCGGGGCACGGGCCGAAGCGGGCTGATCGTTCCCGGCCTCAACCGGCCCTCCGGCGCGTGCGTGAGCGACATGCCTGGCAGTCTACGGAAGGACGCCGTCGCACCCGCGAGGAGGGAGCCCGATGAACGACATCCTCGGCAACCACCACGACGAGTTCTGGGTCAACTTGGCCACCGGCCAGGTGGAGCAGGGCCGCCTCAGCCCGGCGTCGCAGCGCATGGGCCCGTACGCCACGCGGGCGGAGGCGCAGCACGCGTTCGAGACCGCGCAGGCGCGCAACGAGGCCTGGGACGCGGCCGACCGCGCGTGGCGCGACGACGACGACGCCGACTGGCCGAAGGACGCCGGCCCCGCGGCGCCCTGATCGGCCGGGGGTTCGGCCTGGGCGGCCGTACCCGGCGCGGTCGCGGCTACTCGCCGTCGGGGCTACTCGGCGTCGGGGCTACTCGCCGTCGGGGCTACTCGGCGAAGCTGTGCGCGTCGTCCGGGAAGGTGCCGCCTCGGACGTCGTCGTTGTAGGCGCGTGCCGCGTTCGTGAGCTCCTCGCGCAGGCGCCCGTAGGTCTTGGCGAACCGCGGCGTCCACGTGGACAGCCCCGCCATGTCCGCCCAGACGAGCACCTGGCCGTCGCAGGCGGCGCCCGCGCCGATGCCGATGGTCGGGATGGCCAGGATCTCGGTGACGCGCTCGGCCAGCGGCGCGGGCACCATCTCGAGCACCACGGCGAACGCACCCGCCTCCTGCAGCGCCAGGGCGTCCTCGCTGAGCCGCTCGGCGGCGTCCTGCCCGCGGCCCTGGACGCGCTTGCCGCCGAAGGTGTTCTCCGACTGCGGCGTGAAGCCGAGGTGGCCCATGACGGGGATGCCGCTGGACACGAGGAGCCGCACCTGCTCGGCGACGCGCCGGCCGCCCTCGAACTTCACCGCGGTGGCGCCCGTCTCCTTGAGCACGCGCACCGCTGTCGCGTGCGCCTGCTGCGGGGACGCCTCGTACGAGCCGAACGGCAGGTCGACGACGACGAGCGCCCGGTGGACCGCGCCGGCGACCGCGCGGGCGTGGTGGATCATCTCGTCGACAGTCACCGGGATCGTGTTGGCGTACCCGTAGAAGTTGTCGCCGAGGGAGTCGCCGACGAGGAGCACGTCCGTGCCGACCTCGTCGAAGATCGCCGCCGTCGGTGCGTCGTAGGCGGTGAGCATGGTGATCTTCTCGCCGCGTTCCTTCGCCTCCCGCAGGTGGTGCACGCGCACGCGGCGCGGCTTCGACGCGGTGGAGGGGTCGGCCGGCGTGCCGGGTGCGGTGCCGGCCGGGTGCTGGTCGTTCATCGGGCATCTCCCATCGGCTCGCGCCACCGGTTGGTGACCGGCAGCCTGCGGTCCCGGCCGAAGGCGAGCGCGGTCACCTTCGGGCCCGGCGGGTACTGGCGACGCTTCCACTCGGCCCGGTCGACGAGCTGCAGCACGCGGTCGACGACGGCGGCGTCGAAGCCGCGGGCGAGCAGCTCGGCCCGCCCCTCGGCGTGCTCGACGTACGCGTCGAGCACCTCGTCGAGCAGGTGGTACGGGGGCAGCGAGTCGGTGTCGAGCTGGCCCGGGGCGAGCTCCGCCGACGGCGGCTTGGTGATGGAGCTCTCGGGGATCGGCGGGATGAGCCCCGCATCGAGCGCGGCCTGGTTGCGCCACCGGGCCAGCTCCCACACGCGCGACTTGTCGACGTCCTTGATGGGCGCGAAGCCGCCGACGGCGTCCCCGTAGATCGTCGAGTAGCCGACCGCGAGCTCGGACTTGTTGCCGGTGGCGAGCACGAGGTGACCCTCGACGTTCGAGAGCGCCATGAGGATGACGCCGCGCATGCGCGACTGGAGGTTCTCGCCGGCCACGCCCGGCAGGTCCATCTGCCCCTCGAACGCCTCGACCATGGGTGCGATGGGCTGGACGCGGTAGTCGGCGCCGAGGCGCTTGGCGAGGTCCGCGGCGTCGTCCTTGGAGTGGTCCGAGGAGTGCCGCGAGGGCATCGAGACGCCCACGACGTTCTCCCCGCCGAGGGCGTCGGCCGCGATGGCCGCCACGAGGGCCGAGTCGATGCCGCCGGAGAGGCCGAGCGCGACCGACCGGAAGCCGTTCTTCTGGGCGTACCCCCGCAGGCCGGTGACGAGGGCGGAGTAGACCTCCTCGTCCGCCCCCAGCGGCGGGGCGATCGTGCCCGGCTCGGCCGGCGCGCCGTCGTCGGGCAGGTCCCAGACCAGCGTGTCCTGGACGAACTGGGGAGAGCGGGCCAGCACCGTGCCGTCCGCCCCGACGACGAACGAGCCGCCGTCGAACACCAGGTCGTCCTGACCGCCCACCATGTTGACGTAGGCCACCGGCGCCCCGACCTCGGCGGCCCGGCGCGCGGCGAGCTCGGCGCGGACGTGCACCTTGCCCTCCTCGTACGGCGAGCCGTTGAGGACGACGAGCAGGTCGGCGTCGCCCATCGCGGGCAGCGGGCCGCCGTCGATCCAGATGTCCTCGCAGATCACGACGCCGACCCGGCGGCCGTCGACGTCCACCACGCAGCCGGCGTCGCCGGGCGCGAAGATGCGGAACTCGTCGAAGACGCCGTAGTTGGGCAGGTGGTGCTTGTCGTAGCGGGCGACGACGCGGCCGCCGTGCAGGACGACGGCCTGGTTGGTCGGCCGGTCGGCATCGGTACGGCCCAGCGTGCCGAGCACGACGACGACGTCGTCCAGACCGCGCTCGGTGAGGGCGGCGAGCAGGCCCTCCAGAGCGGTCTGCGCGGCGCGGGCGAACGAGTCGCGCAGCGCGAGGTCCTCGATGGGGTAGCCGGTCATCGTCATCTCGGGGAACGCGACGAGGCGGGCCCCGGCGCGGGCGGCCGTGACCGTGGCGTCGAGGATCCGCTCGGCGTTGCCGGCGAGGTCGCCCACGCACGTGTCGATCTGGGCCAGTGCGATGCGCAGCGACATGCCCAGAACCCTAGTCGCGCCCGCCGACGTCGCCCGACGGGCGCCGGCCGCCGGGCTACGCGCGGGCCCGCAGCCCAGCCAGCAGGGTCTCGACCAGCCGGTCGACCAGCTGCGGTGCCGCCCGTCGGACCGCCTCGGACTGGGGCCGCGTGACGATCCCGAGCGCGACGACGAGCTCGAGCGCGTCGAGGTCGTCGGGGGCCAGCCCGGCGGCGCGCACCGCGACCAGCAGGTCGTCGACGGCGGCCATCGCCGCGTCCTGGGCGTCCCGCAGCGGGTCGCCGATCGCCCCGTCGAGGTGGGCGTGCAGCACCGGCGTGAGGGCGCCGAGCTCGAGCGCGACGAGGTCCGTGACGTAGGTGCGCCAGGCGCGCCCCGGATCGGCCGGCAGGTCCGTCGCCGCGCGGTCCGTCGCCGCGCGCAGGTCGTCGAGGATCTCGAGCCCGACGGCCTCGGCGAGCGCGGCCCGCGAGGCGAAGTTGCGGTAGAGCGTGGCGATGCCCACCTCGGCCGCGTCGGCGATGGTCTCGAGGGCGACGTCCTCGCCCACCTCGGCGAACAGCCGCCGGGCCTGCCGCAGGACGGCTGCCCTCCGTCTCGCCGCGTCGGCGCGCATCGGCCCTCCCCGCCTCGGTCCGTCCCGTCGAGTGTAAGCGGAGGCGATCCGTCCGCTAAAGTGGAGGGAAACCCTCCAGAAGATTGGACAGCGCGCCCGATGCCGTCACTCGTCCTGCCTGCCCCCGCCGACACCACGCAGAGCGCGGGGGAGGCGCCCGCCCGCCCGCAGCGCCACCCCGCCGTGCCGCTGGCCGCCGTGACGGCGGCCCTCGGCGCGATCCTCGTGCTGCTCCTGGCGGTGTTCATCCTCCCGTCTCTGAAGAGCGGGGCCCACGACCTGCGCATCGGGCTCGTCGGCAGCGAGACCGCCGTCGTCCGGACCGAGCAGGCGCTGGCGTCGCTCAAGCCGGGGGACTTCGCCACGCGGCCGTTCGGGTCCGGCGGCGAGCTCCGGTCGGCCATCGAGGACCGGGAGGTGGTCGGCGGGCTCGTCGTTGGCACGGACGGCGTGCAGGCCCTCGTCGCGAGCGCCGGCTCCACCGCCATCTCCGGGACGCTGTCCGCGACGGCGCAGATGCTCGGCGGCGCGGCCGGCCTCCCCGTCACCGTGACCGACGTCGTGCCCCTGCCCGCGTCCGACCCGAGCGGCATCGGCATCGGGGGACTGGCCTTCCCGCTCGTGTTCGGCGGGATCGTCCCCGTCGTCGCGTTCCGCACGGCCTTCCCGCGGCACCACAGCTGGCGGCTCGCCGGCATCCTCACGTTCTCGATGGTCGGCGGCTCGCTGGTGGCCGGCGTGCTCCAGCTGTGGTTCGGGAGCGTGACGGCGGCGTTCTGGCCCGTCGCCGGCGCCATGGCCCTGGGGATCGCCGCGCTCGGCGTCCCGCTGGCCGGCCTGCAGGAGCTCTGGGGTGGCAAGGGCTTCACGATCGGCGCGATGACCATGATGTTCCTGGGCAACCCGCTCGCCGGCATCGCCACCACGGGTGCGTGGCTCCCGGCGGGCCTGGGCGCCTTCGGGCAGCTGCTGCCCCCGGGCGCGACCGGTTCCCTCGTGCGGTCGGCGGCGTACTTCGGCGGTGCGGGCGGGCTGGTCCCGGGCGTCACCCTGGCGGCCTGGGTGCTGGCCGGCGTCATCCTCAACACGCTCGGCTACCGGCGCGCCAGCAGGGCGGCCGAGAGGGCGGCCGAGAGCGTGGCCGAGCCGGCCTGAGCCGGCCCGGGCCGACCGGACGCCGACGGGCCGGTCGCGGCGTCACCCCGCCGCAACATGCGTGCGGCAGGATGTGCTCATGGACAGGCAGCAGGAGTTCGTGCTCCGCACGGTCGAGGAGCGGGACATCCGCTTCATCCGCCTCTGGTTCACCGACGTCCTGGGCGTCCTGAAGTCCGTGGCCGTCGCGCCGGCGGAGCTCGAGTCGGCGTTCAGCGAGGGCATCGGGTTCGACGGCAGCGCCATCGAGGGCCTCACGCGGGTCTTCGAGGCCGACATGCTGGCGAAGCCGGACCCCTCGACGTTCCAGGTGCTGCCCTGGCGCGGGGAGACGCACGGCACTGCCCGCATGTTCTGCGACGTCCTCACCCCGGACGGGCAGCCCTCCCTGGCCGACCCGAGGCACGTCCTCAAGCGGGCGCTCGCACGGGCGGCGGAGAAGGGCTTCACCTTCTACACGCACCCCGAGGTCGAGTTCTACCTGTTCGAGAACCCGGCCGACCCGGACAAGCCCCTGGTGCCCGTCGACCAGGCCGGCTACTTCGACCACGTGCCGCGCGGCACCGGGCACGACTTCCGGCGCGCGGCGATCTCGATGCTGGAGTCGATGGGCATCTCGGTGGAGTTCTCCCACCACGAGGCCGGCCCCGGCCAGAACGAGATCGACCTGCGCTACGCCGATGCGCTGACGACGGCGGACAACATCCAGACCTTCCGCACCGTCGTCAAGGAGATCTCGCTCGAGCAGGGCGTGTACGCCTCCTTCATGCCGAAGCCGCTCGCCAACCACCCGGGCTCCGGCATGCACACGCACCTGTCGCTGTTCGAGGGCGACCGGAACGCGTTCTACGAGGCCAGCGCGCCGATGGAGCTGTCGCAGACGGGCCGCCGCTTCATCGCTGGGCTGCTGCACCACGCGGCCGAGATCTCGGCCATCACGAACCAGTACGTGAACTCCTACAAGCGGCTGTGGGGCGGCGCCGAGGCGCCGTCGTTCATCTGCTGGGGGCACAACAACCGCTCCGCGCTGGTGCGCGTGCCGCTGTACAAGCCGGGCAAGGGCAACTCGACCCGGGTCGAGTACCGGGCGCTCGACTCCGCGACGAACCCCTACCTCGCCTTCGCCGTCATGCTGGCCGCGGGGCTCAAGGGCATCGAGGAGGGCTACGAGCTGCCCGACGGAGCCGAGGACGACGTCTGGGAGCTCACCGAGTCCGAGCGGCGCGCCCTGGGCATCCGGCCGCTGCCGTCGTCGCTGGAGCACGCGGTCTCGATCATGGAGGGCTCGGAGCTGGTCGCCGAGACGCTCGGCGAGCACGTGTTCAACTTCGTCCTGCGCAACAAGCGCGAGGAGTGGAACGCCTACCGCTCCCAGGTCACGCCCTTCGAGCTGCAGCGGTACCTGCCGGTGCTGTGAGCGCCGGGTCCACCGGCCCGCGCGGCGGGTCCAGCCGGCCCGCCGCGTCGCTCCGCGGCGCCCTCGTGCGCCTCGGCTTCGCGGACCCCGACCGCGCGTGCGCCCTGCTCGGCGAGCCCGAGGTGCGCGCCGCGGTCGGCGACCTGGACGACGGCGCCCCGCTGCTCTACGCACTGGGCACCGTCGCGTCCCCCGACGAGGCCCTGCTCACCCTCAGCCGGGTCCTCGATGCCGCGGCCGGCACGGCGCACGCCGCCCACCTGCGCAGCCTCCTGGCCACCGAGTCGGTGGTCCGTGACCGCCTCCTCGGCGTCATCGGCGCCTCCACGGCGCTCGGCGACCACCTCGCCCGGCACCCCGAGGACGTCGCGGCCATCACGGATGCCGACCTCCTGGCAGCCGACCCCGACGGCGTCCGCGCGGAGCTGCTCGCGGCAGTCGGTGCGCAGGACGTGGAGGTGCCGGGCGTGGGTCCGGTGCCTGTCGCGACGCTGACCGGCGAGGCCGGCGTCGACGCGATGCGCCACGCCTACCGGCGTCGGCTGCTGATGATCGCGGCCGGCGACGTCGCGGCACGCGAGCCGTCCGCCGCCGTGCTGCCCGACGTCGCGGCAGCCCTGGCGGACCTCGCCGGGGCCGCCCTCGAGGCCGGCCTGGCGCTGGCCCGGGCCGACCACCCCGACCACGTGACG
Organism: Actinomycetes bacterium; assembly: GCA_023462275.1. Taxonomy (GTDB): domain Bacteria; phylum Actinomycetota; class Actinomycetes; order Actinomycetales; family Cellulomonadaceae; genus Actinotalea. Next base: position 2,804 of record JAEWYD010000190.1, on the reverse strand, counting down.
ACCCGCCTCGCCGTCATGGGCATGGGCAAGTGCGGGGGGCGGGAGCTGAACTACGTCTCCGACGTCGACGTCATATTCGTGGCGGAGCCGGTCGACGGCGCGGACGAGGCTGCCGCGCTCGCCGCGGCCACGCGACTGGCGACCGGCCTGACGCGGGCGTGCTCCGCGGTCGCGGGGGAGCCGGCGCTGTGGCCGGTGGACGCTGCGCTCCGACCCGAGGGCAAGCAGGGCCCGCTGGTCCGCACCGTCGCCAGCCACGCCGCGTACTACCAGCGCTGGGCCAAGACGTGGGAGTTCCAGGCCCTGCTCAAGGCCCGTCCCGTCGCGGGGGACCGCGGCGTCGGCGAGGCGTACCTCGCGGCGATCACGCCGATGATCTGGTCCGCGGCGGAGCGCGAGCACTTCGTCGAGGACGCCCAGGCGATGCGGCGTCGGGTCGAGGAGCACGTCCCGGCCGCCGAGGCCGACCGCCAGATCAAGCTGGGTGCGGGCGGCCTGCGGGACGTCGAGTTCACCGTCCAGCTGCTCCAGCTCGTGCACGGGCGGACGGACGAGTCGCTCCGCAGCGCAACGACGCTCGAGGCGCTTGCCGCGCTCACCGACGGCGGGTACGTCGGCCGCGACCACGCGGCGCGGCTCGGCGTCTGCTACCGGACGCTGCGCGTGCTCGAGCACCGCATCCAGCTGCACCGGCTGCGCCGGACCCACCTCATGCCGACGGCCGAGCCGGAGCTGCGGCGGCTCGCGCGCTCGGTGGGCCTGCGCACGGCCGACGAGGTCCTGGCCCAGTGGCGCGGGGTGCGCCGCGACGTGCGCCGGCTGCACGAGGAGATCTTCTACCGCCCCCTGCTGCCCGCGACGGCGCGGCTCTCGGCGGCCGACGTGAGCCTCGCCCCCGAGGCCGCCCGCGCGCGGCTCGCGGCCATCGGCTACCGCGACCCGGCCGGAGCGATGCGCCACATCACCGCGCTGACCGAGGGCGTGAGCCGGCGCGCCGCGATCCAGCGCCAGCTCCTGCCGGTGCTGCTCGGGTGGTTCGCCGAGGGCAGCGACCCGGACGCCGGGCTCCTGTCGTTCCGGCGCCTCTCCGACGAGCTGGGCTCCACCCACTGGTACCTGAAGCTGCTGCGCGACTCCGGCGCTGCCGCCCAACGCCTCGCGCGCGTGCTCTCGTCCTCGCGGTACGTGGCCGACGCGCTCGCGCGTTCCCCGGAGTCGGTGGCGTGGCTGGACGAGGACGCCGACCTCGCGCCGCGCGACCACGACCGCCTGTGGTCGGAGGCCGATGCGATCCTGCTGCGTCAGGACGACGTCGCCGAGGCGGCGGTGCTGCTGCGCGCGCTGCGGCGGCGGGAGCTGGCCAGGACCGCCGTGGCGGAGGTGCTGGCGCTCGCGTCGGTGCCCGTCACGTCGGGCGCGCTGACGGCGGCGACCGACGTCGTGCTGGAGGGTGCCCTGCGCGTCGCGCTGTACGACGTCGCCCGGGACGGCGCCCTGACCCGCATGTGCGTCGTCGCGATGGGCCGCCTCGGCGGCCGGGAGATGGGGTACGGCTCCGACGCGGACGTCCTGTTCGTGCACGACCCGCTGCCCGGGGCGGACCCGGCGGCGGCGCAGGCCCAGGCGACGGCCGTCGCGGCGCGCCTGCGGGCGCTGCTGTCGGCGACCGGCCCGGAGCCCGCGCTCGAGGTGGACGCCGACCTCCGGCCGGAGGGCCGTAACGGACCGCTGGTGCGCAGCATCGCCTCGTACGCCGAGTACTACGGCCGCTGGTCGTCGCCGTGGGAGAGTCAGGCCCTGCTGCGGGCGCGCCCCGTGGCCGGCGACGGCGACCTCCAGGCGCGGTTCCTCGCCGTGGTGGACCCGGTCCGCTACCCCGCCGGGGGCGCCGACGCCGCCGTCGTGCGCGAGGTCCGGCGGCTCAAGGCCCGCATGGAGGCGGAGCGGCTGCCGCGCGGAGTGGATCCGGCGCGCCACCTCAAGCTCGGACGCGGCGGCCTCAGCGACGTCGAGTGGACCATCCAGCTGCTCCAGCTGCAGCACGCCCACGAGGTCCCCGGGCTGCGGACGCCCGCCACGCTCGAGGCTCTCGACGCCGCGGCCGCGGCGGGCCTCCTCGACGAGGCCGACGCGGCAGTCCTCCGGGAGGCGTGGGTGACCTCGTCACGCCTGCGCGACGCCATCGTGCTGTGGACCGGCCGCGCCGGCGGGGCGACGGGCGACGTCCTCCCGCACGACCTGCGCGCGCTGAACGGGCTGGCCCGGATGCTCGGCATGCCACCCGGCTCGGGCAGCGAGCTCGAGGAGGCGTACCTGCGCTCGGGCCGGCGCGCCCGCGCGGTGATGGAGCGCCTCTTCTACGGCTGACGGCGGGGCGTCACAGGCCGCGCTTGCGGCCTTCGATCCGCGGGCACGTGTCGACGACGACGTCGAGGCCGGCGGCCCGGGCGCGCTCCTCGGCCACCGCGTCCGCCACGTTCAGCTGCAGCCAGACCGAGCCGACCCCGAGGGCGATCGCCTGGTCCACGATCGGGCCCACCCGGGCGGAGTTCACGAACAGGTCGACGACGTCGAGGTGGCCGGGGACGTCGGCGAGCGTGGCGTAGCCGCGCGCCCCGTGCACGGTCTCCGCGCGCGGGTGCACCGGCACGATCTCGTGCCCCAGCGCCTGCAGGTAGGCGGCGACGCCGTAGGCGGGCCGGTCGGCGTTCGTCGACAACCCGACGACGGCCCAGCGGCCGGGGATGGTGAGCAACCGGTCGATCACGGTGGGGTCGTTCGCGGGCATGGCTCCATGCAAGCAT
>JAEWYD010000189.1 GCA_023462275.1 Actinomycetes bacterium | reverse complement strand
GGCGGGCGACGGCGCTGGCATGGTGGCGGGCTCCGGCGGAACGGCGGCGCGCTGCGGCTCGGGCACCGCCACGGGCTCCGGCTCGGGCTCCGCCACGGGCTCCGGCTCGACGATGACGACGGGCTCGGGCTCGGGCTCCGGCGGGACGGCCGGCATCGTCTGGGTCGGCGCGTCGGACGGCTCGGGCGACGCCTCGTCGACCGGGACGACGGGCGGCAGTGGCGACGTCATCTCGAGGTCGGCCTCGGGCTCCGGGGCCTTGGGTCCTCGACCGCGGCGGGCCTGCCGGGGGATGCCGTCGGGCGCGGAAGCGTCAGCCATGTCGTTCCTCCTGGCGTGGAGAGTCCGGTCTGTCCGGTTCGACTCTGGCACGCGACGGCGGGTTGGCCAACCGGGAGCGCTCAGGGCGCGCCCGCGGCTACTGCGCGACGAACACCAGCGAGCAGAGCACCTCGTCGCCGTCGGGCACGCAGCCGGCGCCCATCGCCGTGTACTGGGCGTCCAGCAGGTTGGCGCGATGCCCGGAGGAGTGCAGCCAGGCGTCGATGACGTCGGCAGGGGGCTCGGCGGTGCGGCTGAGGTTCTCCCCCGCGACCATGACGTCGCACGCGGTCATCACGGGGTTCATGTCCGCGTGGGTGAGCTCGGCCTGGCCGACGAGGGCGGTGGCGCGCTCGACGGCGGCCGTCGCCGCGCAGTCGGAGTGCTCGTAGGCGGGCAGCCCCTCGTCGGCGCGCGCGTCGTTGGTGAGGGTCTCGAGCTCGGCCGCGACGTCTGCCGGGTCCTGCGGCGTGGCCGACGGCGCCGGGTCGCCCTGGCAGCCGGCCAGGACTCCGCCGAGCGCGACGGCGAGGACGGCGAGCCGGACGGTCCCGGACGGGCGCACACCTCGGGCTCGGCTCCCCCGCGCGGATGGCATGGCGCCATCCTGGCGCATTCGCGCGGGGGCTCGCGGACCCGGGCCATGGTCCCGGCTCGCCGACGGACCACCGGCTACCGTGACGGGCCATGAGGCTGTCCGTGATCGGTTGCGGGTATCTGGGCGCGGTGCACGCGGCCTGCATGGCTGAGCTGGGGCACGACGTCGTGGGCGTCGAGGTGGACGAGCGGCGGGTCGGCGACCTGGCGGCGGGCCGCGCGCCGTTCCACGAGCCGGGCTTCGACGAGCTCCTGGCGCGTGCGCTCGCCACGGGTCGCCTGCGGTTCACCTCCGACGTCGCACAGGCGGCCTCGGCGCAGGTCCACTTCCTCTGCGTGGGGACGCCGCAGCAGGCGGACGGCCTGGGCGCGGACCTCTCCTACGTCGACGCCGCGGTGGCGTCCCTCATCCCGCTGCTGGCCCCGCACCCGGACGGGCCCGTGGTGGTGGTCGGCAAGTCGACGGTTCCGGTGGGCACGGCGGAGCGGCTCGCGGCGCAGCTGGCCGAGGGTGCCCCCGCTGCCGCGCCGACGCTGGTGTGGAACCCGGAGTTCCTGCGCGAGGGTTTCGCGATCAAGGACACCCTCTCTCCGGACCGCATCGTGTACGGCATCCAGGACGGCGCGGCGGGCGAGACCGCGCGCGACGTCCTGGATGCCGTGTACGCCGACCTGCTGGGCCAGGGCATCCCGCGGCTGACCACGGACTACGCCACCGCACAGCTGGTGAAGGTGGCGGCGAACTCGTTCCTCGCCACCAAGATCTCCTTCATCAACGCGATGGCGGAGCTGTGCGAGGCGTCGGGTGCCGACGTCACGGAGCTGGCCCAGGCCATCGGGTACGACGATCGCATCGGGCCGAAGTTCCTCCGCGCCGGGCTCGGGTTCGGCGGGGGCTGCCTCCCCAAGGACATCCGGGCGTTCATGGCCCGGGCGGGCGAGCTCGGGGTGGACGAGGCGCTGACGTTCCTGCGCGAGGTGGACGCGATCAACCTCCGACGCCGGGAGCACGCGGTCAACCTGGCGCGGGCGGCCTGCGGCGGGGACGTCGTCGGACGCCGCATCGCAGTGCTGGGCGCGGCGTTCAAGCCGGACAGCGACGACATCCGCGACTCCCCCGCGCTCGCCGTCGCGTCGACCCTGCACGACCTGGGGGCCGACGTGGTCGTCACCGATCCCGCGGCCCTGGAGAACGTGCGCCGAGCCCGGCCGCGACTGGTGGTCGAGCCCGACGTCATGGCAGCCGTCACCGGTGCCGAGGTGGTGCTGCTCGCGACGGAGTGGCCCGGGTACCTCGCGCTCGATCCCACCGCCGTCGGCGACGTCGTATCCGAGCGGTCGATCGTCGACGCGCGCAACGCCCTCGACGCGCGCAGGTGGCGGCAGGCCGGCTGGACCTACCGCGGCATGGGGCGCCGCTGACCCCCGCCGCTACTGCCGGACGGACGCGGCGTTCGCCCGGTACCAGTCGACGGTCTCCCGGATGCCCTCGGGGAGCGCGATCTGCGGCTCCCACCCGGAACTCCGGAGCGTGCTGACGTCCAGCAGCTTGCGCGGGGTCCCGTCGGGCTTCGTGGCGTCCCATTCGGTCTCGCCCTCGAAGCCGACGGCTGTTGCGACCATCTCGGCCAGCTCACGGATCGTGACGTCCTCGCCGGTGCCCACGTTGACCTGCTCGGGGCCGTCGTAGTTCTCCATGAGGTGCAGGCAGGCACGCGCCATGTCGTCCACGTGGAGGAACTCACGCCGAGGCGCCCCGCTCCCCCAGTTTGTGACCGACGGCGCACCGGTGTGCCGCGCCTCCTCGTAGCGCCGGATCAGCCCTGGCAGGACGTGGGAGCCGGTGGGTGAGAAGTTGTCGCCGGGGCCGTAGAGGTTCGTGGGCATCGCCGAGATCCATGGCAGGCCGTGCTGCCGGCGCACGGCCTGGACCTGCAAGATCCCCGCGATCTTCGCGATGGCGTAGGCGTCGTTCGTGCTCTCGAGCTGGCCGGTGAGGAGGTACTCCTCCTTGATGGGCTGCGGAGCCATGCGGGGGTAGATGCACGACGACCCGAGGAAGAGCAGCCGTTCCGTCCGGTACTCCACGGCGGCGTCCATCACGTTGACCTGGATCTGCAGGTTCTGCGAGAGGAAGTCCGCCGGGTAGGTGTCGTTGGCGAGGATCCCCCCGACCTTGGCGGCCGCGAGGACGACGTACCTCGGCTTCGTCTCGGCGAAGAACGCGAGGACGGCGTCCCGGTCGCACAGGTCGAGCTCGGCGCGGGTCCGCCCGACGAGGTTCTGGAATCCCTCGCGCTCGAGCGTCCGCCAGATGGCGGAGCCGACGAGTCCCCGGTGGCCCGCGACGAACACGAGCGCGTCGCGGTCGAGGGGGACCGGTGTGAACGTGGTCATCTCAGCGGGCCTCCGACGCATTCCATCCGGGCAGGTCGACCTTGTCGACCCAGGGCCGGCCTTCGCACTCGAGCGCCGCGATGTCCGCCTCGACCATGATCTGCGCCAGGCGGGCGGGGTCGACGGACGCCTCCCAGCCGAGCCGGGACCGTGCCTTGCTCGGGTCTCCGATCAGGGCGTCGACCTCGGTCGGCCGCAGGTAGCGCTCGTCGAAGCGCACGTGCTCGCGCCAGTCCAGGCCCACGTGGGCGAACGCCGCCTCCACGAACTCGCGCACGGACACCCCGGTCCCGGTTGCGACGACGAAGTCCTCCGGCTCGTCGGCCTGGAGCATCCGCCACATCGCCTCGACGTACTCGGGCGCGTAGCCCCAGTCCCGCACCGCATCGAGATTGCCCAGGTAGACGTGGTCCAGCTGGCCGGTCTTGATCCGGGCGACGGCGCGCGTCACCTTGCGGGTCACGAACGTCTCGCCGCGCCGCGGGGACTCGTGGTTGAACAGGATCCCGTTCACCGCGAACATGCCGTACGCCTCGCGGTAGTTCTTAGTCACCCAGTAGGAGTAGACCTTCGCGGCACCGTACGGGGACCGGGGGTAGAAGGGCGTCTCCTCGTTCTGCGGCGGCGGGGAGGCACCGAACATCTCCGAGCTGGACGCCTGGTAGAACCGGCAGTCCAGGCCGCTCAGACGCACCGCCTCGAGGAGCCTCATCGTGCCGAGTCCCGTGGAGTCGCCCGTGTGCGTCGGCTCCTCGAAGCTCACCCGAACGTGGGACTGGGCCCCGAGGTTGTAGACCTCATCAGGCCTGATGGCGTTGAGGAGCGTCACCAACCGCGACCCGTCGGACAGGTCGCCGAAGTGCAGGAAGAGCCGCGCCCGCGGGTCGTGCGGGTCCTGGTACAGGTGGTCGATGCGCGAGGTGTTGAAGGTCGACGCCCGCCGGATGAGGCCGTGAACCTCGTACCCCTTGTTGAGCAACAGCTCAGCCAGGTACGAACCGTCCTGACCGGTGATGCCGGTAATAAGCGCCCTACGGGCTCCGGACTCAGCCTTCGGGCTTGGGGTCGGTGTGGCCATGGCACCCATACTAGAAGAGCGAGAGTGGCACTACAGTCAGAGCCGTGCCAACGGTCATCATCATCACCGCTGCCGTACACCCGTCTCCAGAGTTCTCCGTCGCAATCTCGAATCCAGAGGAGCGCCTGCGGCAGTACAACGCGGCACTCGCGTCATGGCGAAACGCTGCGAACGCCACCAACAGTCGGCTAGTCGTCCTCGAAACTTCCGGCAATTACCGCCTCGCCCGCGACGCGCGGTCTCTTGACGCCGCGGAGATCTTCACCTTCACTCCCGGGCGGCAGTTGGTTCAGCGAGGCAAAGGCGCCGTTGAGGCCGCGGCCATTGACCAGTTCCTTTGCGAGTCAGCGATCGACGATCAAGACGTGGTAGTCAAGGCTACTGGACGCCTAGCTGTTATGAACGCCGCCTCACTAATCACCGATATGCACCCTTCCGTGTTTAGGGGCCGCAGAACCATCGACCGAAGTTTCTGCGACACGCGCTTCTTCGTAACGACGGCCGCAGTGTGGCGCTCGACGTTCTCTGGGTCGGCGACCGAAGTTGACGATCCGTGTGGTCGCTACCTTGAGCACGTCCTCGCCCACAGAATCGTCGAGGCGGAGTACGCGTCCGTAATCACGTTCGAGCGTTTTCGACGGCGACCAGCCATCGTGGGTACTTCCGGCTCAACCGGGGCGAACTACCGACGGCGCGCGGCGCTCGCCCCCATGCTATCCGTGGTCGAGACAGCGCTATATAGGCGTCTATCCAAGAAGCAGGTGTAGCAAGGTCCGGGAAACCTCCGCCGCCCGCGCGAACGGGTGCGCGGGATTGTGGGTCGCAGGCGCGCTCTGCTCATACTCGCGGCCTCAGCGTCGAACGCTAGCTGACCTTCCGGAAATTCGCGGTCGCTCGTCCTTCTCATCGCTGGAGGCAATTGCCAGCGCTGCGAGCATGGCGTAAGCGGAGAGCACCACCGACTTGTTTCCGCCCCAGGGCGAGAAGAGGACGTCCCATATGCCCTGCAGGGACGTCAGGGCGACAAGAATCGCGAATCGTCCCCGAGCCCTCACAAGACCGACGCCAAACAGCACAATCAGCAGAACCGGGAAGATTACCGCGACGACCCCACCTTCGACCCAACTCCCAAAGAGGATCGAATGAAGCGAGATGCGTCCCTCGCTCCGAACCCACAGAGGAACGTAACGCTCCGAGCTTCCCATTCCAAAGGCCTGCGCCAACCGCACACCGGCACTGACCGTGTCCGCATCCAGAGTCTGGGCGTTGCCCCATCCGAGGACCGGCCTGGAGGAGATCGCGGCAATGGAAAGCGGCGGCTCAGTGCGCCCCGCAAGCAGCATTGGCCCGTTAAACTGCCCTTGCGCGATAGTTCGAGCTCGGACTTCGTCCCCGAACCAACCCGCACTGATGGCCGACGGGAGGGCGAACGACAGAACTACGGCCCCAAGCGCAATCCCGATAACTCGTCGGGGCACGCGTCCGCCACGGCCCACGGCCCACGTCGCTACGGCAGCGCCCATGCAGACGAGTCCGTACGACCGAAAGTCCAGCGCGAGCCCGGCGGAACCCAGAATGACTAGGCATGCTCCAGCAAGTCGCCTGGAAGCACCACGCGCCACCAGCACATAGAGAGCCACGACCGTGACTGGGTACGCGATCCCATACTTCCAGAGCTCCGCAATACCAGCACGGGTGTTCTCGGGGCGCACGATCAGGTAGTAGCCGATCATGGATAACGAGAGCCACGAAAGGTACTGAGCTGCTCGTCCGACGCTGGTGAGGGTCACCCGCAGAGCCACGAGAAACAACACACACATCGCAAACTGACCGGTCGACCCGACCGCGACGCCAGTACCGTTGACCGCGGCACTTAGTACGAAGGTCACGGTGCCGGCGGCGGCTGAGAATGCGAGTGCCTTCACCCAGGGCGGCCACCCAGCCGTACGTCTCAGGGGCAAGACGAGAACGGCGATCAAGGTCGAAAGCGGGACCGCAGCCTCGAAGGTAGGTACGGCGCCGGCGACACCGAAGACCCGCCTGAACGCGGCGGTGTCGAAGTCAGGACGGCGCACAGGGTAAGCCTAGCCGCACCACGCTCTGGGACCCCGGCGTCCGGTGCCTCACCCGCGCCGCGGCCGCCGCATATGACGCTCCCGCATGTCCCATCCTCCTAGCCAGCGCCACGAGGGACCAGCCACCAGCGGGTCCTCGAGCAGTGAAGCGGCGCAGCGAGCGCTCTATGGCCGCATGGCTTGCACGCACGCCTCAACGCGCTCCACCATATGCGGCACCCCTATCAGAAACGGAGGTGGGATCGCTCAGGGTGCGCCACGAGATCCGCGAATGGAGAGTTCCCTCATCGCCCCGACGATGAACACCTGCGTCACGATCGGGACTACCCACAGGTACTGGTTTGCGGTCTTCCCGAGCATGAAGAGCAACACCAGGGAAGCAACCGAACCGACAGCTACCACCGCTCCCGACAAGGCTGGCCTATCGAGTGCAACCAGTATCGCCTGGTAGCCCTGAGCTAGCGCTGACAGCGCCGCCGCAATAACCATTGCTGTGATCAAACCCTGCGAGCCACGATACTCCGGCCCAAGTGCCCAAGTCACCCCGATGCCGATCAGCGGTGCGATCGCTGTCAACGACACGGCGTACACCCAAATCGGACGAAGGAGCACGCGACTGGCGCTCCGGAAGTCTCTGGAAACGCGGAGCGCAGAAAGTTCCGGCACTAGAATGCTCTGCAGCGCAGAGGAGACAATCGTCAGCGGCCGCGCTATGCGCACCGCGAGCCCGTACTGGCCCGCGAAGCTTGTAGAGACGGCGAGCGACACCGCGCTCGGCTCCAATTGACTTAGCTGGCCTACGACCGCCGCGAACCAGTATCCGCGAAGCGCCGAGACTTGCCTAAGGGTCGGCATTCTGAATTGGCCGAACTGCCGCGCGATCACCGGCACAAGAATCGCCCCCGCCAACTGCGCGGCGGCGTACGAAGGGAACAGGCCCGTCGGCCGCCAGATGCAAAGAAGGACAGCGAGGAAGGGCACAAGCCGCTGCACCACGATCGAGACAGAGGCAGCCGTCTGCCGCCGGACCCCGGCCAGCGCGTTCTGAGCGAACTCGCCGAACGCATCTGAAGAAGCAACGACGACAGCCCAGAGGACGATCCAGTTCTCAGTCGCGAGCGCGGCAACGAGACCAGCGGATGCGACACCCATCGACGCAATGACGCGAATACCGAACAACACGTCAGCCGCCGACTCGTCCGAGTCCGCTGAACTACGCAGCGCCCGCGTTGATGCGCCTAGCCCGGTCGCCGCGTTGGCGAAGACCGCGATCGAGTAGACGACGACGAAGAGGCCGAAGGACTCGCTGCCTGCCACACGAGCGGCGACCACCAGCGTCAGAGCCTGAAGAACCGACGCCGCCCCACGAGCGCCAATCCTGCCGACGGTGGCTTTCCAAGGCACGTTCGGCGCGCTCATCGTGTTCCCAGAGCGTGACCCAAAAGGGCCTTAGCGAACTCCTCGGGGCCAGCGAGATTGAGGGGGCCGGATGAGGCAACCTTCCCATGCACCACCAGTTCGGCACCCCGGGCGACTTCCGCCACCGTAAGATCGCGCCAGACTCCGCACCGAAGGCGCTCTACATCTGCCCTCAGAGAACGAGACCCAGCAGCGAGAACTACCTTCCCTGCGGCGGCAGCCAGGCCGAGAATGCCGCTTGGACCCTCTGCTGCGTAAGCCAAGATCACGCAATCCACCGAGGCGATGGCCGTTTCAAGTTCCTCTGCGGTGAGGACTGCGTCGCGGATTTCAACTTCCGCTCCAGCTTGCCGGAGGCGCTCAATTCCTCCGAGGCTGTCGGAGACCACGTCTGGGTCGATCTTCCCCGCCACAACGAGACCTATCTGGCTCGAAGCCATCACGGCGAGTGCGTCCAGAACGAGCGGCAGGTTCTTTCGGTGATCGATGTGACCGAACACACCGAATCGCGTTCTCCTCTGATCAGACGTGGACCTGCGGGGCGCCACCTTCGTGGAGGCGGCCATAGGCTGAATCGGGTCGGGGGCCGCGGGCCACGGGCCATGTCTGTATCGCGAGGTCTTCAGACTTGCTGGCGCAAGGGCCACGACCCTGATGCCCTTGGCACGGCAGGCGATTGCTGCAGTCGACTTCACCACCGACCACGGATCAAGCAAGTCGCGCCACCGCGCTGGCGCACGCATCATCAATGCCACGATTCGACGACGGCGCGGCGCCCGGAGCAGGGCCAACCAGGGTAGGAGCTTGTCCCCTTCACAGATGACCAACAGAGCTTCCGGGAACTCGCGCGCGAGGCACCGAAGTTTGCGAACAAGCCAACGGTGGTAGCGGACGCCGCGGCCCTCGGGCGGAAGCCCAAGTTCCACAATGCCGGCAGTCACACCGCCAAGGTGGACCGCGAACTCGTCCGAATCCAGGGCGGGACGCGGTACGGCTAGCAGCGCGCAAATGTCGCGCTGCGCTGCGAAGCTCAGGAGGTGCCGCGCGTACGCGAGCCGATGCCCATGCCAATCGGGCTCCACTATGAGCACCTGGCAGGCCTCATGCATCGCCCGGCCCCGATCTGCCGCTCGCAGCGTCAGTCCAAGGCGCATTCCTCCCAAGGAGCCCGGCCAGTGTGCCAGCGAAGGCAGCCCGCCCGATTGAAGGACTGCGGAAGGCTAGGCGAGCAGCCCAGGCGAGCCTCAAGAGTGCGACGACCGGCAACCTGGACGGCATGTACGTGCGAAAGAAGAGCAGGCAGCTCCGCTGAGCATGGAAGACAGCGATGGGGCTGCGCGGCCCGCTCCGCGACGACTTCGTGGCGCCTCCACCGGCATGCCGGACGAGGGTCTTGCGCGCAACTAGAATCCGGCCACCAACGCGTTGCGCGCGGAGCGCGAGGTCCGCCTCTTCGAAGTAGAGGAAGTAGTTGGCGTTCAAGCCCCCCAGCGCACGGAGACGCGCGGGGTCAACGATGAGCGAGTTGCCGTGGACGAACGGGAGTGCCCCGCGGCGGTCCTTGACCACCCTGCCGGTCCACCGCCCAAGATATGAGACACCGTCCCGAGGCTCCGGCCAACGGTCTACGACGGCGGTGCCAACAAGGGCAATACCAGGACCGCTACGGGCCAGCTCTCCGAACTCGCCTCGATCGGCGGTCTCGATCGTCGTGTCAGGGTTGAGGAACCAAACCACGTCGCGCTCACCCCGCCCTGCGGCTTCGAGGCCACGGTTGCAGGCTGCCGCGAATCCCACATTCGCGCCTGGATAGTCGACGATCAGCTCAACCGCCTTCGCCGCGAATAAGCCACGCAGCTCCTCGAACGACTCCGGCACCTCTGAATTGTCTACGATGCAGAAGAGATCTCCCTCCACGGCGGCGGTGACGAGAAACGACTCCGCGAGGCCCCGGACGAGATGCGCGGTGCGATAGTTGACCACCACCACCGCGAGGCTTATGTGGGTCGTCAGGACTCGGCCATCAGTCATCGAGCAGCGGCCGCATCTGCTCGATGCGAGATTCCCAGGAGTGCGCCCTCGCCTCGGCCTGCCGACGGAGGGATCCCTCGGCCGCGAAATCCGTGCTCCGCGACTGCACTTCTCCGACGAACGCCTCCGGCCGGACAAGGGCGAGGCCCTCGATCTCTCTCCCTTCAAGACTCGGCAGACCCGTCGCGACAACGCTCAGGCCCGCTGCGAGGTATTCGTAGACCTTCATAGGGAAGACGCCTGCCGTGTAGTCGTTCGCGCGGTACGGAATCAGGCCCACTCTGCTGCGTGCACACTCCTGAGCCAGCCGATCCTGTGTTACGACCCCTAGATAGGTGACGTTCCGATGGCTGAGGAGTGCGTGCAACTCGGTATCGGGCGACGTGCCGTCGATCCCGATTGGCCCAGCAATGCTCAGCTTCAGGCCCGCGTTGGCAACTGAAGTAAGGAGGCGCACGTCGACCTTCGAGGGCGACAAGTTTCCGAAGAAGACCGCACGGGCCTCTCGGCGACCACCCGTCTGCGCCGCCGCCGCGAACAACGTTGTATCAGCAACGTTCTCCCATAGGAGCACGTCAGTGCGTCCGAGAGCGGTGAGGTGGCGCTGAACGCCGACCGAACTCGCTACCACGAAGTCTGCGGTTTCGCACAACGCTTTCTCGTGGTCGAGGATCGCCCGGCGCGGCATGCCCTTTTGCTCGTGGATCAGGTCCACCGCGTGGTAGATGGTCCGGACCGCGCGTTGCTCGAGGCCGTAGGTCAATGGGGAGAAGGTCCAGAGGACGGAGCTGGGAAGCGCCGGAACCGCCCGCCCGATCGTGCGTCGGATCAGCTTCTCATTGACCCACCGCACCGAGGGCGAACCGTGGAGCGGGATCACGAGCGGAGCCACGACATCGGGCCGAGGCGACTGCCCATGCTGCGTGAGACTCGGGCCCTTTGCCGCTCGTCGCAATCGGCGCATTATGCGTCGAAGGTCGGCCGCGCTGAACGTCGGGCGGCGCAGGCCCAGCGACTCCACGTAGGTAGTCGGCCGTTCGTTCGCGAGCCGCGAAGCGATGTGCTGCTTGTTAGTCCATAGCGGGCTGTCAAAGTCCGCGGTAGAGAGAATAACGACTGGTCGCCTATCGGCCACGGCCGGACACCTCAGCTTCTCCCAGAGCAATCCACTTCGAGAGCTCCTCCCGAAACCGCCCGGCGGTGAACGCCCGCGCCCTGTCACGGCATGCGTCGGCACTCATCCGTTCGCACGACTCTATTGCGGTCACCATGTCGTTTGGCTGCCAGCTTTCAATTGACGCGCCCGTCACTCCATCGATGACCGTCTCTCGAGTCCCTCCAACCGCCCCTACAAGCACCGGCGCCCCGGCCGCCATCGCTTCGACTGGCATGATCCCGAAGTCCTCGACGGCGGGGAATACATAGACGAGCGCCGACTCGTAGAGCGCGTAGAGAAGAGCATCGCTGGGTTGTTGGATGAACACCACCGGCACGCGCGCGGAAGCGGCGCGCTCCTCAAGGATCGCCTGCTCCGGACCTGAGCCAGCGATCACGACGGGAAGGTCCGCGGCGTCCCCCGCCGCAATCACGAGATCGAGGCGCTTGTACGGGATGAGCCTGGACGCGCCAAGGACGAAGGGTCGAGGCAGCGCCCCGAGCAACGCCGCCTCAGGCCCGCCGAGTTCGTCTGCCCAGCACTTCTTCGCTTGGATGCGATCCACCTCCACCGGGGGGTGGATGACCGTCGAGTCACGCCCCCAAGCGCGTGCAATCCGCGACTGCACGTAACTCGAGTTCGCCGCTATGTGCGTCGCTTCCTGCGCCCGCCGGCGGTCGAGGGAGCGGAGCGATGGAGCCGCCACGCGAGGCAGGATCCCCTGCCCTCGGGCGTCGAGCTCCGGGTTCCAGATGTAGCGCGCGGGCGTGTGGACGTAGACGTACTTCCGGAAGTCCTCCGAAGCGCTTCGGAAGCTCACGTGATGCGCGAAGGCGTGCGAGCTCACGAGGGCCCAGTCGTAGGCGCCGCGCCGGTTGCGCCACGTGGGGGCCATGAAGGGCAGAGCCAACGCCTTGGATCGACGAAGGGGCGTCCGTGCCAACCATGACTCCTGCACGTGACGCCCGGAGTACCGGTGCTCAGGGTCGTCGTTCCAGAGGGTCAGGATGTCGGCCTCTGGAAACGCCTCTACCATCGCGTCGAAGACGCGCTCGGAGCCGCCGATGCGGCTGAGCCACTCGTGAACCAGGACGCCTGCCACTCAGTACGCCCCGGCCCCGAGCAGCACAACCCGCACCGTGCGCGCCAGGATGATGAAGTCGCCGAAGAGGCTCCAGTTCTCCACGTAGTACACGTCCATCCGGATGCCCTCCTCCGGCGACAGGTCGTTGCGGCCGGACACCTGCCACAGCCCGGTCATGCCGGGCTTCACCAGCAGCCGCCGGCCCGCCGTGCGGTCGTACTGTGCCACCTCGGCCGGGATCTGCGGGCGCGGGCCCACCAGGCTCATGTGCCCCGCCAGCACGTTGAGCAGCTGCGGCAGCTCGTCCAGGGAGTACTTGCGCAGTACCCGGCCCACCCGCGTCACGCGCGGGTCGTTCTTCGGCTTGTAGAACAGCCCCACGCTGTCCACGCCCTCGGCAGCCAGCACCTCCGCAAGGCGCTCGTGGGCGTCGACCACCATGGTGCGGAACTTCATCATCGGGAAGGTCCTGCCGCGCACGCCCACGCGCTCCTGGCGGTAGAAGACCGGGCCGCGGCTCGTCGTCTTCACCAGCACCGCGATCACCAGCAGCACGGGCGAGAGCAGCGCGGTGATGAGCAGCGCGCCCAGCCAGTCGGCCGAGGTCTTCAGGGCGTAGCGGGGGCCGGTGAACTGCGGCTCGTCCACGTACACCAGCGGCACGCCGCTGACGGGCTGCATGATCACCCGCGGCCCCGCCACGTCCACCAGCGTCATCGCCAGCGCCAGGTCGATGCCCGAGCCCTCCAGGTCCCAGCCCAGGGCTCGCACGACGTCCGTCGTGACGGCGTCGGAACCCGAGACGGCCACCGTGTCCACGCGCGCCTCGCGCGCCAGGCGGGCGGCGTCCGCCACCGTCCCTAGCACAGGGATGCCGTCCACGGGGCTGGTGTCCTCGCCGTCGGGCACGCAGATGCCCACGACGCCGAACCCGGCACCCACACGCCGCTGCAGCTCGCGCGCGAGGTCCGCCGCCTTGCGGCGGTGCCCCACCACGAGCACCCGGGACAGCATCTCGCCCCGCGCCCGCTGGCGGTGGAGCCACTGCCGCCAGCCGAACCGCCCGAGCATCAGGAGCGCCGTCCCGAGCGGCATCGCGACCGCCAGGTAGCCCCGACCGATCTCCATGCGCAGCAGGTACGCGACGACCGCCACCGCGGCGAACACCCGCCACGTCACCGAGAACACGCGCTGGTACTCGGTGGGACCGCTGCCCAGCAGGCGCCGGTCCTGCGTGCGGCCGACGACGAGGGCGAACAGCCATGCCCACATCAGCACGATCGAGACCATCAGGTACGACGGCGCGACTTTCCCGGACACTCGCACCAGCCCGTTCGCGTCGAACCGCACGAGGTAGGCGAAGAACACGGCGACGTACACCGCGACGGCGTCGGTCAGCAGGATCCGCGTGCTGTAGGCCAGCCACCACCGCGGTGCGGGGTGCGCAGCGTCCGGCTCCTCGCTGGCGGCCCCCGCGGCGTCGAGCGCGCGTGAGGCCCTGGCGGCCGTCACAGGAATGTCCCCCTTCGCCACGGTCCGGGTGTGCGGCATCAGGCTAGTGGGCCTTGCGCGGGAAACCGGCCTTTCGCGTCACATTTCGATTCACGATGGCGCGACATCTCGCCCGAACTGGACGCCGCTGCGGCGTTTCACCCGCCGACCAGCCCATTCGCACTCGCCAGGTCCATGATCACCAGGTTCGCGATTGCCTGCGTGAGAGGATGTGCGGCGACGCCCAGCGGGACGTCGCCACCACGAGCCAGGGGAGCAACACCGGTGGAGCTTCGGGACTACGTCGCCATCCTCCGCAAGCGCTGGATGTCGATCGCCGTCATCACCGTCCTGATCACCGGCGCCGCCGTCGCGTGGAGCCTCGTCGCCACCCCGCAGTACACGGCGCGCGCGCAGGTCTTCGTGTCCGTCCGCACGGGCGACTCGGTGAGCGACCTGGTGCAGGGCTCCAGCTTCACGCAGCGCCAGGTGAAGAGCTACACCGACCTCGTCACCTCCCCGCGCGTCCTCATCCCCGTCATCGAGGACCTCGACCTGTCGACGACGCCGGACGAGCTCGCCAAGTCCATCGGCGCCAGCTCGCCGCTCGACACCGTGCTCATCAACATCACGGCCACCGACGCCAGCCCACAGCTCGCCAGCGACATCGCCAACGCGACCGCCGACAGCCTCGCCACGCAGGTCACCGAGCTCGAGCAGCCCGAGTCGGGCAGCTCCCCCGTCGAGATCAGCACCGTCCGCAACGCGACCCCGCCCACGGAGCCCTCGGCCCCCAACAAGCGCCTCAACGTCGCCCTGGGCCTGCTGCTGGGCCTTGCGCTGGGCTTCGGCATCGCCGTGCTCCGCGAGGTGCTCGACACCCGCGTGCGCAGCACCGACGACATCCGCGCCATCACCGACTACTCCGTCATGGCCGCCATGGCGCACGACGACGAGGCCGCGCAGCACCCGCTCATCGTGCACTCCGCGCCGCACTCCATCCGCGCCGAGGCGTTCCGGCGCCTGCGCACCAACCTGCAGTTCCTCGACGTCGCCGACCGGCTCGAGTCCATCGTCGTCACCTCGTCGCTGCCCGCCGAGGGCAAGTCCACCGTGGCCATCAACCTCGCCATCACCCTGGCCGACGCCGGCTCCCGGGTCGCCCTGGTCGACGCCGACCTGCGCCGCCCCTCCGTCGCCGAGTACATGGGCATCGAGGGCCGCGTCGGCCTCACCACCGTGCTCATCGGCAAGGCGAGCATCGACGACGTCGTGCAGCCGTGGGGCGACGGCAAGCTGCACGTGCTGCCCTCCGGGCAGATCCCGCCCAACCCGAGCGAGATGATCGGCTCCCACGCCATGGCGTGGCTGCTCGGCGAGCTCGTCAAGCGGTACGACATCGTCGTCATCGACACCCCGCCGCTGCTGCCCGTGACCGACGCCGCGATCCTCGCCCGCCTCACCGGCGGCGCCCTCGTCGTCGCCGGTGCCAGCCGCGTCCACCGCGCGGACCTGGGCGACGCCATCGGGTCCCTCGAGGCCGTGGGCGCCCGCGTGCTGGGCGTCGTCATGAACCACCTGGCGCGCAAGCAGACCGACGCGTACTCCTACTACGGCCAGGACAGCGAGCGCGCCGGCCAGCGGCGCACCAAGTCCCGGCGGGGCTCCGGCCGCGGTGGGCGCGGGGGGCGCTCCACCACCACGCACGGGCGCGGCAACCGAGCCGTCCGCATCGCCACGCCGCGCACCGACCTCGCCGGCACCTCGCGGCGCATGCCCCCCGAGAGCGCCGCGGCCCTCGACGACTTCCTCGGCAACGAGCAGCCTGCCCCCGCCCCCAGCCGCTGGCCGGGCGGGCCGATCCAGGGCTGAGCCGGAGAACGCAGGGCCGCCCGAGGGCCGCCCGCAGGCGTTCAGCGGCGAGTCAGAGGCCGTCCAGGGGCCGACGCGCCCCGAGAATGCGACACCGCTCTCTCGCGCGCAGCCCTTGACGATCATGGAAATGCCCCGCGGCCAGCGCGGGGCATTTCGGTGTTTGTCACGGCGCCCTTGACCCATTCTTGGTGATCGCGCATTCCGTGCGGCGCCAGCGGAATGATCTTGGGATTGCACGCCGCGACCTTCCCGTGAATGCACGAAGGGCCGGGACCTCGCGGTCCCGGCC
>JAEWYD010000188.1 GCA_023462275.1 Actinomycetes bacterium | reverse complement strand
GCCTGCACCCGTGCCGCCAGCTCCTGCGCACCCCTCGCCATGGCGCTCCTCCTCCGGACCGTGCGCGCCGTGCACCCGCGCTGGTCCGAGCCTTCCACGCCCGGTGCCACGCCGACGACGTCGGCGGCACGGCACGGTGGAGCACGGCACGGCACGCGCAGGTCTGCCAGAGTCGTCCCGTGCCTCCACGCCGCCGCACCGACCCCGTCGAGGGCCGCGCCGCCCTCGCACGCTGGGCCGCCGACCCCGCCGGCGCGGACCGCGCGGACGTCCGCACCGCCGTCCGCTACGGCCTGGAGGAGCTGGCCGCGACGGTCCCGGGCGCAGCCGTGGAGGTGCGGGTGCCGCCGGACGGCGCCGTCCAGGCGATCCCCGGGCCCGGCCACACGCGGGGCACCCCGCCGAACGTCGTCGAGATGGACCCGGTGACGTGGCTCGAGCTCGTCACCGGCCTCGTGACGTGGGACGACGCGTTGGCGGCCCACCGCGTGCGCGCCTCGGGCCTGCGAGCGGACCTCGGGCCGTGGCTGCCGCTGGTGACCCTGCGGGCCCTGCGCCGCGGTGGCCCGGCGTCGACCTGACGGCCCCCCGTCCGGGGGCGGGGCGCGTCGACCGGGCGACCACATGGTGAACATCGCGACCGCCACGTGAACACTGGCCGCCCATCCGGCCGCGCCGCCGCGCAGGGGTCTGGATTTGACCCGGGGCGGGGTCTAGCGTGCGCCACGTCAGAGGCGCCCACCAGGCGCCTCAGCCACTCTCTTGCGGAGGTTGTCGATGCTCGCACCACGGCGCCGTACCAGGCGTCTCGTCCCCCTCACGGCAGCCGGCTCACTCGCCCTGGCTGCCGTTCTCGTCCCTGGGGTCGCCACGGCTGCCCAGCCCGCCCGCGGCCCGGTCGCCGCGGTGGACCCGGGCGCCGTCACGATCGACCTGCTCGGCATCAACGACTTCCACGGGCGGCTCGAGGCCGACGGCACCAACGCCGCGGGCGCCGCCGTGCTCGCCGGTGCGGTGACCACGTTCAAGTCCACGCACCCCAACACCGTCTTCGTCTCCGCCGGCGACAACATCGGCGCGTCGACCTTCACGTCGTTCATACAGCAGGACACCCCGACGCTCGACGCCCTCAACGCC
This sequence comes from Actinomycetes bacterium, assembly GCA_023462275.1. Taxonomy (GTDB): domain Bacteria; phylum Actinomycetota; class Actinomycetes; order Actinomycetales; family Cellulomonadaceae; genus Actinotalea. Next base: position 6,682 of record JAEWYD010000188.1, on the reverse strand, counting down.
GCGGGCCTGCAGGTGTCGGCCCTCGGCAACCACGAGTTCGACCAGGGCCGCGCCGACGTCGACTCCCGCGTGCTCGGCGCCGCCACGTTCCCGTACCTCGCGGCCAACCTCTACGACACGACGACGCACGCCCCGGCCTACGACGACTCCTTCGTGACGACCGTCGACGGCGTCCGCGTCGGCTTCGTCGGAGCCGTGACCGAGGAGCTCCCCTCGCTCGTCACCCCGGCCGGCATCTCGACGCTCGAGGTCAAGCCGGTGGTTCCCGAGATCAACCGGGTCGCCGCCGCGCTCACGGACGGCGACGAGACGAACGGTGAGGCCGACGTCGTCGTCGCCCTGGTGCACGAGGGTCCGGCCGGCTCGACCGGGGTGGCCGACGACGGCACCTTCGGCCCGCTGATCTCCGGCCTCTCCGACAAGGTGGACGCCGTCTTCTCCGGCCACACCCACCAGAAGTTCACGTACCTGCAGCCGGTCGCCGGCTGGGCCGCGGGCGTCCAGCGCCCCGTCGTCCAGTCCGGCTCCTACGGTCAGAACCTCGCGCACATCTCGCTGACCGTCGACCCGGCGACCGACGCCGTGGTGGCCAGCAGCGCCGACATCATCCCGCTCGTCGGCCCGGACGCCGCGACCTACACCCCGGACTCCGCCGTGGCGACCATCGTGTCCGACGCCGTGGCCACCGCGACCGTGAAGGGTGCCGTCTCGCTCGGTGCCATCACGGGCAACGTGAACCGCGCGCGCCAGACCGACGCCAGCGAGAACCGTGGCGGCGAGTCGACCCTCGGCAACCTCGTCGCGGACGTCCAGCTGTGGGCGACGCAGCAGCTCGGCACCCAGATCGCCTTCATGAACCCGGGCGGCCTGCGCGCCAACCTGACGTTCGCGTCCTCCGCCGCGGGCGACGCCGACGGCAACGTGACCTACAAGGAGGCGGCGACGGTCCAGCCGTTCGCCAACACCCTCGTCACCGAGACGCTCACCGGCGCGCAGCTCTACCAGGTGCTCGAGGAGCAGTGGCAGCCCGCCGGTGCGAGCCGGCCGTTCCTCAAGCTCGGCGTGGCGGGCCTCACGTACACCTACGACCCGACGGCTCCGGTGGGCGCCCGCATCACCGAGGCCTTCGTCGGTGACGCGCCCGTCGACCTCGCCGCGTCGTACAAGGTCGTCGTCAACTCCTTCCTCGCGTCGGGCGGCGACAACTTCACCACGCTCGGCAAGGGCACGGGCAAGGCCGACTCCGGCCGCATCGACCTGCAGGCGTTCGTCGACTACTTCGCCGCGCACACGCCGATCAGCCCGGACCTGACCCAGCGCGCCGTCGGCGTGCACCTGGTCCCGCCGGCCGTCGGCACGGCCTACCTGCCGGGCGACGACGTCACCGTCAACCTCTCCTCGCTGCTCATGAGCGGCGGCGAGACCCAGGGCACGGTCGTGAACCTCACCATCGGCGGGCAGCAGGTGGCCACGGCCACGATCGACCCGGCGGCCGTCGACAAGACGGACGAGGTGGGCCGCGCGTCCGCGACGTTCACCGTCCCGGCCGACGCCCCCGAGGGCGGGCTCGAGGTCGTCGCCACCGTGCCGTCCACCGGCACGACGACGTCCTTCCTCGTCCCGGTGCAGTCCGAGGTCGTGTTCTCCGACGTCAAGCCGACCGATGCGTTCTACGACGAGATCACCTGGATGGCGCTGTCCGGCATCACCACGGGCTACGACGACGGGACCTTCCGCGGCCTCGCCCCGGTGAACCGCGACGCCATGGCGGCGTTCCTCTTCCGGCTGACGCACGGCGGCGCCGACGCGCCCGCCTGCACGGCCAAGCCGTTCCCCGACGTCGAGACGTCCCACCCGTTCTGCGGTGAGATCGCCTGGCTGAAGGCCGAGGGGATCTCGACCGGCTACGCCGACGGCACGTTCCGCCCGGCGACGCCGGTCGCCCGTGACGCCATGGCGGCGTTCGTCTACCGCCTCGCCGAGGGCGACGCGGCGCCGGCGGCGTGCACGGCCAAGCCGTTCACCGACGTCCCGACGAACCAGCCGTTCTGCGGCCAGATCCAGTGGCTCAAGGCCAACGGCCTGGCCAACGGCTGGTCGGACGGCACGTTCCGCCCGTCGCTCAGCATCGAGCGGCAGGCCATGGCGGCGTTCCTGTTCCGCCTGTCCGACGGGGGCTTCCTCGACCCGCGATGAGCCCGGGGCGCCGGGCGCCCTGAGCTGACGACCCCCCGGGGGGCGGTGCGGACGCACCGCCCCCCGGGTGCGTCCGGCGTCGCGGTACCCGGGGTCCAGCACCCGGGCGCGGGGTCGGCGACGCCCGTGACGTGTGACACCATGGCGACGTGGCCCGCCCAGACGGACGACTGAACCACGACCTGCTTCCCGGCGAGAAGGGCCCCCAGGACGCCTGCGGCGTCTTCGGGGTCTGGGCGCCGGGCGAGGAGGTCGCGAAGCTCACCTACTTCGGGCTGTACGCCCTGCAGCACCGCGGCCAGGAGTCCGCGGGCATCGCCACGTCCAACGGCGAGCAGCTGCGCGTCTACAAGGACATGGGCCTCGTCTCCCAGGTCTTCGACGAGGGCGCGCTCAACGCGCTGACCGGGCACATCGCCATCGGGCACACGCGGTACTCCACGACCGGCGCCACCACCTGGGAGAACGCTCAGCCGACGCTCGGCCCGACGGCCGGGGGCACCGTCGCGCTCGGCCACAACGGCAACCTCACGAACACGGCCGAGCTCACCGAGCTGGTCGAGGAGCGCTACGGCAGCGCCCGGCGCGGCGCCCTCGGGCGCGGCACCACCACGGACACGGCGGTCATCACCGCGCTCCTCGCCGGGGACCCCGACCGCACGCTCGAGGCGACGGCGCTGGAGGTGCTGCCCCGCCTGCGCGGCGCCTACTCGCTGATCTTCATGGACGAGAACACCCTCTACGCGGCCCGCGACCCCCACGGCGTCCGGCCGCTCGTCCTGGGTCGGCTGGAGCGCGGCTGGGTCGTCGCGAGCGAGACGGCGGCCCTCGACATCGTGGGCGCCGCCCTCGTGCGCGAGGTCGAGCCGGGCGAGTTCATCACCATCGACGCGGACGGCCTGCGGTCCCAGCGGTTCGCGGACGCGACGCCCAGCGGGTGCTCGTTCGAGTACATCTACCTGGCTCGGCCGGACACGACGATTGCCGGCCGGTCCGTGCACGCCGCGCGCGTCGAGATGGGCCGCGCCCTCGCGCGTGAGCACCCCGTCGAGGCGGACCTCGTGATCCCGGTGCCGGAGTCGGGCACGCCGGCCGCGATCGGATACGCCGCCGAGTCGGGCATCCGGTACGCCCAGGGCCTGACGAAGAACGCCTACGTCGGGCGCACGTTCATCCAGCCCTCGCAGACGCTCCGGCAGCTCGGCATCCGGCTCAAGCTCAACCCACTGCGCGAGGTGATCCGCGGCCAGCGGCTCGTCGTCGTCGACGACACGATCGTCCGCGGCAACACCCAGCGCGCGCTGGTCCGCATGCTGCGCGAGGCCGGCGCCGCCGAGATCCACATCCGCATCTCCGCGCCGCCGGTGCAGTGGCCGTGCTTCTACGGCATCGACTTCGCCTCCCGCGCGGAGCTCATCGCCACCGGGCTCGCCGTCGAGGAGATCTGCCGCTCGATCGACGCGGACAGCCTGGGCTACCTGTCGCTGGAGGGCATGGTGGCGGCGACGGAGCAGGACGCGAGCCGGCTGTGCACGGCGTGCTTCACGGGTCGCTACCCCATCGAGCTGCCGCCCGCCGACCGGATCGGCAAGACCCTGCTCGAGCAGAGCGAGCTCGCCCTCGGCGCCCCGGAGGACGGCCTCGCCACCCTGATGACCTCCGGTGGCGCACCCGGAGCGCTGGAGCGGCCATGAGCGAGCAACCGATCACGTACGCATCCGCGGGCGTCGACACCGAGGCGGGCGACCGGGCCGTCGAGCTGATGAAGGCGGCCGTCCAGGCGACGCACGACGAGCACGTGCGCGGCGGCGTCGGCGGCTTCGCCGGCCTGTACGACGCCGGGTTCCTCACCCGCTACCGCCACCCGCTGCTCGCGACGTCCACGGACGGCGTCGGCACCAAGGTGGCGATCGCCCAGGCCATGGACGTGCACCACACGATCGGTTTCGACCTGGTCGGCATGGTGGTGGACGACATCGTGGTCGTCGGTGCTGAGCCCCTGTTCATGACGGACTACATCGCGACCGGTTCGGTGGTCCCGGAGCGGATCGCCGACGTCGTGCGCGGCATCGCCGAGGCCTGCCGGGCGACGGGGACCGTGCTGCTGGGCGGCGAGACGGCCGAGCACCCCGGCCTCCTGGCGCCCGACGAGTACGACGTCGCGGGCGCCGTCACCGGCGTCGTGGAGGCCGATGCGCTGCTGGGGCCCCACCGCGTCCAGGCGGGCGACGTCGTCGTCGCCATGGCGTCGTCGGGCCTGCACAGCAACGGCTACTCGCTCGTGCGCGCGGTCGTCAGCGCGGCCGGCTGGACCCTCGACCGCGACGTCCCGGAGCTGGGGCGCACGCTCGGCGAGGAGCTCCTGGAGCCCACGCGGCTGTACGCGCGGGCGTGCCTGGACCTGGCGGCCGACGACGCCGCGCAGGTGCACGCGTTCAGCCACGTCACGGGCGGCGGCCTGGCCGCCAACCTCGCCCGGGTCCTCCCGCCGGGGCTGGTGGCCGAGGTCGACCGCGCCACGTGGGCGGTGCCGCCGGTATTCGACCTCGTGCGGCGGCTGGGCTCGGTGCCGTGGGAGGACCTCGAGCGGACCCTGAACCTCGGCGTCGGCATGGTGGCTGTGGTCGGTCCCGACGGCGTGGCGCCGACGCTCGCCGGGCTCGCCGCGGCGGGCGTGCCGGCGTGGGTGCTCGGCCGCGTGCACCACGACGACGGCACCCGGGGCACGGGTCTGGTGCAGGGCACCAAGGGCGTGCACGGCGGTGCCGTGCTCCTCGAGGGGGAGTACCGCGTCAGCTGAGCGGTGTCCCCGGGTGACCGGGGCCGCAGGCCGGTCGGCGCGCCCCGGGCGCTCAGCTTGGGCCGCGGGGCGGACGGTCGCGCGCCGCGCGGTCAGCGCTCGTCGCTGTACCAGTCCGCGTAGTCGTCCTCGTCGCTGTCCACGTCGCTCGCGGGCTCCGTCGCCTGGGCTGCGACGGACTTGCCGGAGGTCAGTTCCTTCTCGAGGGCCCGGTAGTCCGTGGCCGGAGTGAAGTACTTCAGCTCACGAGCGACCTTGGTCTGCTTCGCCTTCTGACGGCCGCGCCCCATGGCATCGACCCCCTCTAACGTGGAAGCGGGGCGGCACCGTGCTCTCACGTGCGGCCCCGGGGTGCTGTTTCTCGTCGTGCAACGGTACATCGTCCGGAGCGGCTCAGGCGAGCCGCGACCGGGCCTCGGGACGTGGTGACCGACATCACTTCACCCGCCCGGCCGACGGGGGCGACACCGGATCCGGCGACGCGGGCGTTCCGAGCCGGCGGATACCGCGGACGATCATCGCCCCTCCACCGCCATCCGGTGGCATCGAGGGGCGTGGCCGCTCGCGTGGTCGCGGTGTCCAGTGTGCGCCTTTTTGACACGCCTGCGAGGATGGACGGGTAAATTCGAAAGGCACCGGTCCACCCCCCTGGTTCGTGCCACCGTCCGTCGAAAGGAGGCACCGTGAACCCCCGATCCGGAGAGTCCGAGACGCTGCTGACGCCGTCGGAGGTCGCGGCCTTGTTCCGCGTGGACCCGAAGACGGTCACGCGTTGGGCGAAGGCTGGCAAGATCTCCTCGATCAAGACCCTGGGCGGCCACCGTCGGTACCGCGAGTCCGAGGTGCGCAAGCTGCTGCACGGGGTGCCGGGCCAACGCGACCTCGACGCGTGAGGACGACGGCCGCGGGCGCCTGCCCGCGGCCGTCGTCGTTCGCGGGCCGACCGCAGGACCGCCGTGTCCGATAGCCGCCAGAGGCCGTCGCGCCCGGCACGCAGAATGAGGGCATGACGCCGACCGCACCCGCGCTGCCCGACCCGGAGGTCGCCTACCGCGCCGTCGCGTCGCGCGATCCGCGCTTCGACGGCCGGCTGTTCGTCGGCGTCCTGTCCACCGGCATCTACTGCCGGCCCTCGTGCCCGTCGCGCACCCCGAAGCCCGCCCACTGCGCCTACTACGCGACCGCTGCGGCGTGCGTGGCGGCCGGCTTCCGCGCGTGCCGGCGGTGCCGCCCCGACGCGCTGCCCGGATCGCCTGACTGGGACGTGGACGCGGACCTCGCCGGCCGTGCCCTGCGCCTCGTCGCAGACGGAGTCGCGGACGACGACGGCGTCGCGGGCCTCGCGCGGCGGCTCGCCGTCAGCCCGCGCCACCTGCACCGCGTCCTCGTCGCGCAGGTGGGCGCCTCGCCGCAGCAGCTCGCGCTGACGCGTCGCGCCCAGGTGGCGCGGATGCTGGTGGAGCAGACGTCCTGGCCGATGGCTGACGTCGCGTTCGCCGCCGGCTTCGGCAGCATCCGGCAGTTCAACGACGTGATGCGCGCCCACCTCGGCGCCCCGCCGGGCAGCCTGCGCCGCGGGTCGCGCGCCCCCGAGCCCGCCGAGGGACCGCTCACGCTGCAGCTGCGCCACCGCTTGCCGCTGGAGGCCGCGGCCTGGCTCGCCCACGTGGCGGCGCGGGCCGTCCC
>JAEWYD010000187.1 GCA_023462275.1 Actinomycetes bacterium | reverse complement strand
ATCCCCCGACGGACGTTCAGCGACCCGTCATCCGCAGGTCACGGTGGTCCCGGACGGGTTGCCCGAGCCGACGAACCCGTAGGTGACCGACTGCCCGGCACCGAGGGACCCGTTCCACGCGGCGTTGCGCACCGTGTAGGCCGGGGCCGAGCCGGAGAACGTCGCCGACCACCCCTGGGCGACCGACGCGCCCGACGGGAGGGTGAGCGTCGTCGACCACGAGGTCAGCGCCGTCGTCCCGGCAGTCACGGTGACCTCGCCCTGGAACCCGCCCGGCCAGCTGTTCACCGTGCGGTAGGTGGCGCTGCAGGACGGCGTCGTGGTGCCCGACGTCGTGAACGTCACCCGCGGCGAGGCGGCCGAGACGTTGCCCGCGGCGTCGCGAGCGACGACCTCGAGCGTGTACGCGGTGCTCGGCGTGAGGCCGGTCAGCGTGACGGTCGTGCCGGTGGACGTCGCCACCGTCGCGCCCGCCGCCGTGCGCACCGTGTACCCGGTGACGCCGACCGCGTCCGTGGATGCCGCCCACGAGAGCGTGGCGCCCGTGGACGTGATCGCGGACGCCGTGGGGGTGCCCGGCGCCGTCGGGGCCGTGGTGTCGCCCTCGTCCGCGAGCGTCGTGAAGGCGACGGCCGAGGACGCGTCCGACACGTTGCCGGCCGCATCCCGCGCGACCACCGTCACCGAGTACGCGGTGGACGGGGTGAGCCCGGTGAGGGTCGTGGTGGTGCCGGACGTCGTCGCGAGGGTCTTCCCCTGGGCGTCGCGCACGGTGTAACCGACCACGCCGACGTCGTCGGTCGCGGCAGCCCAGGTGAGCGTCGCGCCGGTGGCGGTGAGGCCGGAGACCGCGGGCTTGCCCGGGGCGCTCGGCGCCGTGGTGTCGTCCGAACCGCCGGCGAACAGCGAGTCCATCTCCGCCTGGGCCATGGCGATCTCCGTCTGGGCCCAGAAGCGGTGGTACCGGAAGACGGGGGCGGAGCCGCCGTCGAGGTACGCCTGCACCTTGGACCAGTCGGGGTCGTCACGGAAGAACGTGCGAATGTCGAGGAAGCTCACGCCCGGCTTGATGACGTCGCCGTTGGGCATGGTGCCCTGCCAGCCGTTCGGCACGTAGGTGCCGTCGCCCGTCGAGGTGGAGTAGACGTCGTCGAACCGCTGGTAGTCCTTGCGGGTCTCCGGCGTCGACACGCCCTTGTCGTCGCGGTCGTTCGTCCAGATGGCGTCGAGCAGGGCCTGCGCCTTGTCGCGCACGTCGGTGTCACCCGACGCGGCTGCGTAGTACATCAGCGTGCGGGCCAGCGAGCCGGCCACGCCGACGTCCTTGCCGTGCGAGGTGACCTGCACGGACAGCCCGGAGTTGGACCCGGGGTTCGCGGCGTTCCACGTGTCCGGCTTGCCGCTCCACTTCAGGTCGGACGGGACGGACCAGTCCGCGCCGGAGAAGGTGGTGTTCGCGATCGCCCACGGGACCCAGTTGTCGAGCAGCTCCTTGGCGCGCTCGTCGCCCGAGGCGTAGTACAGCTCCGCCACGCGCTCCATGCCCCACACCTGCATGCCGAACCACTGCGTGCTGGGCGGGTCGACGTAGACCGGCGCCTCCTGGTAGGCCATGCCGTAGAACGTCGGCGTGCCCGACGGCGGCGTCGCGTACGCGCCGTCCCAGCTGTTCGTCGCGCCACCCGCGATGCCGCCCTGCGGCGACTGCAGCCAGCGGTAGAACTCGAGCTGCCGGTCGAGGCTGGTGTCCCAGTCGGTGACGGCCGTGGAGCCGCGCGGCTTCATCGCGGACTGGGTCGACAGCGCCCACGCCGTCATCGGGTTCTGGTAGCCGAAGTGGGCGTGGCTCGAGCCGATGCGCCAGGCCCAGCCGGCGCTGGAGTCGAGCGCCCCGCCCCAGGCGTAGTACCAGGACAGCAGGTAGTGCTCGCTGTCCTTGCCGGTACCGGCGGCGCAGCTCTGCGACGTGCAGCCGATGGTCTTGAAGTACTTGTCGAACATCGCGTAGCGCAGGTAGTCGCCCATCTTGGCGGCCTTCGCCACGGTGGCCGAGACGTCGGAGGCGTTGCCCTGCTCGGTGGCCCAGACGTTCGCCCAGTAGGCGGCCTGGACGGCGCGCGCGTCGGCGTCGGGAGCGTTCGTGTACTTCCACTGCTTGGCGTAGCTGGAGTCCTGCGTGAACAGGTCGAGGAAGCCGTTGCGGCCGCCGTACTTGAACTCCTCGCAGGCTGGCTGCGGGACGGTCTCCCAGACCGACTCCTGCGGGCCGCGCTGGAAGGTGTTGATGTACGAGGTGCCGCTCGACGACGGGCCGTTCTCGCAGCCGGTGCCGGGCGAGGCGCCGAACCCGTAGATGTTGTCGACGTCGGCGAGCCAGTGCATGCCGTAGATGTCCGAGGTGCCGTACGCCGACTTCAGCTCGGCGGCCAGCGGGTCGCGCCCGACGGACACGCCGGAGTTCAGCGCGGACGGGTACTTGTTCGGGGTGTTGTACTCCGACGCGTACGTCGCAGGCTTCGACGGGTCGTAGAACGAGTTCGTGGGCTGATCCACCTGCTGGGGGATCATGTACTTCTCCATGGTCGCCCAGGCGTCGTTGAACGGCTGCCAGTCGCCGGTCACCCGGCCGTACATGGCCTCCAGCTCCAGCCAGTAGCTGTACGCCTCCGACGTCGTCTCGTGGCCGTAGTCGGGCGCCTCGACCAGCAGGGTCTCCACGGCGTGGTACGGGATCCCCTGCGGCGAGAAGTAGCCGTTGGCCGGGTCGTGGATGTCCTCGTACATGTCCAGGAAGCGCTGCGTGTACGCGCCGTCGACGATGGGGTCGGCGGCGGTCCGGACGGTGGCGGCGGCCGGCTGCGCCGCGGCAGGCGCGGTCCCCGCGGTGGGCACGAGGCCCACCGTCGCGAGCAGTGACGCCCCCACCGTCACCAACGCCAGCCCGGAGGCCCGGGCGGTCGGACGGGTCATGTGTGTTTCCCTCCTCGAGCAGCGGGCAGCGCTCGTGCGTGCCCCGACGCCGCTGCCCGCGCGCGGCGGCTGTGCCGTGCGCGGGGGGCGTACCGGGCACTGTGCTGGGCCAGGAGGACGACCGACCACCGGGTGAACCGATTAGGGGGTGGGAGCGCGCCCACCACGCTGGGGCGCGGTGCGGCGCCGGGCGCGCCCGCTCAGGCGGTGACGTCCGCCGTCGTGAACCGGCTCCAGGCCAGGGCGCCGAAGATCCCCGCCCACGCCGCCTGCACCGCGAGCCCCTGGCCGAGCAGCGACCAGTCGATGGTCATCCGCAGCATCTCGGCGAAGTCGAACCAGTGGTGCGTCAGGAGCGCGGGCTGGATCGCCGCGAGCTGCGGGATGCTGTCGAGCACGCCGGAGCCCACGGCCACGACGACGGTCGCGGCCATCGCGCCCACGGGCACCTCCGTCACGGAGGAGAAGAAGAGGCCCACGGCCACGAGACCCGTGAGCGACGCGGCGACGTAGGCCGCCACGCCCAGCATGCGCAGCGCGCCCTCACCGACGCCGACGGTCGTCCCCGACAGCAGCGTCATGTCGTGCCAGCCGAAGAACGCGGCACCGCTCGCGAACGCCACGAGCGCCACGCCCGCCACGGCGGCGGCGACCAGCGCGAGCGTCGCGACCGCCTTCGCGGCCAGCAGCCGACCGCGGGGCACGGGGACCGCGAGCAGGTAGCGCAGCGTGCCCGCCTGCGCCTCGCCCGCGAGCGCGTCGCCCGCGGCCACCCCCGTGACGAGCGGCAGGAGGAACGGCAGGCACAGGAACAGCGAGGTGACCACGAGGAACAGCCCGTTCCCCGTCACGCGGCCGAGCAGCCCGCCGGCGGCCTGGGCGTCCATGACCGACCCGCGGGTCATGCCCAGCACGACGGCGATCAACAGCGGGACCAGCGCCAGGCCGCCGAGCAGGGCGAGGTTGCGCCGTCGGCCGAGCACGAGACGCAGCTCGCTGCGCAGCAGGCGTCCCCAGGCGCCGCGCCGGGGCACCGCCACGTCGGCCGGGCCCCGCGCGCCCAGCACGAGGGTCGCCGGCCGCAGGTCGCCGATCGGGTCAGTGGTCGCCATCGAAGCCCTCCCCCGTGACCGTCACGAACACCTGCTCCAGGCTCGGCTGCTCCACCGCCAGGCCGACGACGGCCACCCCCGCCCCGACGAGCGCCGCGGTGACCCGCTCGGGCGGGACGCCGTCGAGCACCGCCGTCAGGCGCACGCCGTCGCGGCTCACGCCGCGCAGGCCGAGGGCACCGAGGACGTCCCCGGCGCGACCGACGTGCGCGGGTGTGGTCGTCACCGACAGCCGGGCCCGCAGCCCGGCCGTCAGGGCTGCGCGCTCGCCCTGGAGCACGAGGTGCCCGCGCCGCATCACGCCCAGGTGCGTGCAGACCTGCTCGACCTCGGTCAGGAGGTGCGAGGAGACGAGCACCGTGGTGCCCGCCGCGGACAGGTCGCGGACCAGCTCGCGCACCTCCCGGGTGCCCTGCGGGTCGAGCCCGTTGGTCGGCTCGTCCAGGATCAGCAGGTCGCGGGGGCGCAGCAGGGCCGCGGCCAGGCCGAGGCGCTGCTTCATGCCGAGGGAGTAGTGGCGGTACCTCTTGCGCGCCGCCCCGCCGAGCCCGACGCGCTCGAGCGCCTCGCCGATGCGCCGGGTCGCGGTCCGGGGGTCGGCGGTCGCGTCACAGGCGTCCAGGCGCGCCAGGTTGGCCGCGCCGCTGAGATACGGCTGGAAGGAGGGACCCTCGACGAGGGCGCCCACCCACGGCAGCACCTGCGCTGCGGCGTCGGGCATCGCCCGGCCCAGCAGCGCCACGCGCCCAGCGGTCGGCCGGACGAGGCCCAGGAGCATCCGGATGGTCGTCGTCTTGCCCGAGCCGTTCGGGCCGATGAACCCGTACACCGAGCCGCGCGGCACCTCGAGGTCGACGCCGTCGACGGCGACCTGCCCGGACCGGAAGCGCTTCGTCAGGCCCTCCGTCCGGACGACGAGCGGCACGGTCCGCTCGCCCACCGTCACCGGGGCCGTGCGGGCCCCGGCGGTGGGCGTGCGGACCGCGCCCGCGACCTGCGTCGTCATGCCAGCTGGCGCAGGGTGTCGCCCGGCACCGGGCCGAGCAGGACGCGGCCGTCGTCGGTGACCAGGACGCTCAGGAGGGCGGTGCTGAACAACTTGCCCTCGGGCACGTCGGTGGCCATCCGCGTGAGGATGTCGTCGACGGCGCCGGCCGCCTCGTGCATCCCCGCCATGCTCGAGTCGAGCTCGGCGAAGAGGTCGTCGGCGCTTGCCGTGCCCGGCGTCGCGTCGGGGTCCGCCGGCGCCTCGCCCGCGGCCGCGCCGGACGCGTCCCCGTGCGCCCCGAACAGCTCCGCGGTGTCGGCGCCGGTGATCTCGAGCACCGTCCCCCACCCCGTGCCGAGCACCTGCACGCCGGCGTCGGACGCCGGGTCGGCGGGTGCGGCCGGGTCGGCCGGAGCCGCCGGGTCGGCAGCGGCGTCGGGCGCCGCGGTGGCGAGGTTGCCCTCGACCTTCGCGAGGAGGTCCTGCAGCGCCGCGAGGCGCTCCGGGCCCTCGAGCTTCCCGATCCGCTCGAGCTCGGCCGGGTCGACGCCCGTCAGCGCGGCCAGCTTCTCCGGCGTCATGTCGGCGAGGTCACCGAGGTCGCCGAGCCCCTGCAGGCGGGACAGCGCGCCGCCCCCGGCCTGCCCGGACAGGGCGCCACCGGCCAGCGGCCCGAGGTCGCCGAGGCTGGGCACCGGGACGCTCACCTCGCGCACCGTCGCCCCGACCGGCACCGAGAAGTCGAGCACGGCCGGGTCGGGGACGCCGAAGGTGACGTCCGTGTACCCGACCTCGACCGCCGGGGCGTCTGGGTCGGTCGTGCTCCACACCTGCACCCGCAGCGGCATCGAGGTCTCGGCGTCGACCGCGAGGACGACGCGCGCCACGAGCGTGTCCTGGGTCTTCGGGGTGACCACGAGCTGGTAGGCGCCGCGCCCGGCGACCGTCGTGTCGGCGTCCATCGTCACGTTCGAGGACTGCTGCGCCACGAGCAGCACCGCGCGAGCCAGCTGCTGGGGGTCGGCGACGACGCTAGGCACGGGCGTGGCCGTCGGGCCCTCGGCGAGCATCTTCTCCAGCGCGCCGGCGCCCTCGCCGTCGACCGTGTAGCGCACCACCTGGTTCTCGGCGCTGGAGTACGTCCAGGTCTCGAGGCCGTCACGGACGACCGAGAACTCCGACGTCGCGCCGAGCAGCGCCAGGCGGCTGCGGTCCGCGCCGTCCCACCAGATGCGCGCGGTGGTGCTCCCGCTGAGGAGGTTCGCCGGCCCGGCGGCCGTCATGTCGGCGAGCGGCAGGTCCGGCAGCCCCAGGCGGGCGGTGTAGACGACGGTCCCGGACAGCGGGGACGGCTCGGCCTGCGCGACGGCGGCCAGCAGCTGCTCGGGCGTGCGGTCCGGCAGGTCGGCGTCGCCGGCGGCGGCGAGCGACGGGACGGCGAACGCGGCGGCCACGGCGACGGC
>JAEWYD010000186.1 GCA_023462275.1 Actinomycetes bacterium | reverse complement strand
CGACCACCACGCAGCCCGCCAGCACGGGCGCCAACCCCTCGGTCACCGGTCTGCCCTCCCCCGACCGCCGGTCGCGGCGCGCGGCGACCGCAGCAGCCCGGGGGCGGCCACGTCCCCGAGGACGACGACGGCCGGTGCGCGCACCCCCACCTCGGCCGCGCGGTGCACCACCGCGTCGAGCGGTGCGCGCGTGATGCGCTGGGACGGCGTCGTCGCGCGTTCGACGAGCGCCACGGGCAGGTCGCCCGGCGCCCCGGCCGCCAGCGCCTCGTCGACGATGCGGGGCAGCGCCTCCACGCCCATGAGCACGACGACGGTCGCCGACCGCTCGGCCACCGCGACCCGCGCCGCCGGACCGAGCCCGTCGTGGCCGTGAACCACGTGCACGGCCGCCGTCGTGCCGCGGTGCGTCAGCGGGATGCCGGCGGCCGCCGGCGCCGCGAGGGCGCTGCTCACGCCCGGGACCACCTCCACGGGCACGCCCGCGGCGTCGCACGCCAGCACCTCCTCGCCGCCGCGCCCGTACAGGAAGGGGTCGCCCCCCTTGAGCCGGACCACGACCTGGCCGCGACCCGCACGTTCGACGAGGATCCGGTTGATCTCCTGCTGCGGCACCGGGTGGTGCCCGGGCGACTTGCCCACGTGCACCACCTCCACACCCGCCGCGAGCTCGTCGAGGACGGCGACGGGGCCCAGCCGGTCGGTCACCACCACGTCGGCCTCGGCGAGCGCCCGCCTGCCCCGCAGGGTGAGGAGCTCGGGGTCGCCCGGCCCCCCGCCGACGAGCACCACCCGGCCCGTCCCGGGCCGCCGGCGGCGCAGGTCGACGCGGCCCTCCCGGAGCAGGTCCCGCAGGGCGGCGCAGACGTCACGGGCGCGGGCAGGGTCCGGCGCGCCGTCCGAGACGACGCCGAGCCGGAGGTCGCCGACGCGCGCCGCGGCGGGCGTGCGCGCCGTCCCCCGGTCGGCCTCCGAGGCGACGACGCACCACAGGTGCCGCCCCGCCGCCCAGCGGGCGACCGCCTGGTCCACGGCCCGGTCGCCCGTCGCGGCGTGCACGAGCCAGACGTCGTCGAGGTCCTCCTCGGCGACGGGCCGGGGGCGCCACCGCACCGCGCCGGCGCCCGCAAGGTCGGCCAGGTCCTCGCAGAGCTCCGGCGCCACCACGACCACGTCCGCGGCGTCGTCGAGCAGGGCGGTCGCACGGCGCGCCGCGACCGGGCCACCGCCGGCGAGCAGCACCCGGCGGCCCGTGAGGTCGATCCCGAGGAGGGTCGTCATGCCGGCCTCCGCACCTCGACGACGCCGTCCGTCACCCGGACCGGCCACACCCGCAGCGCCCGCGGCTCGTCCCCCTGGGCGTCCAGGCACGCGCCCGTGCGCAGGTCGAAGACCTGCTTGTGCATCGGCGACGCGAGGGTGGGCACGTCGCCGCGGGTGCCGACGATGCCGCGCGCCATCACCCGCGCGCCGCTGTACGGGTCGCGGTGGTCCACCGCCAGCACCGCCCCGTCGAGCAGCCGGACGAGCGCAACCTGGTCGTCCCCGACGATCGCCGCCGCGCCCCGCTCCGGCACGAGGTCGGCCACGCGACAGACGGCGACCCACGGCTCCGCGTCGGGGCGACGTCCGGCCTCCGGGTGCGCGCCGGGACCGAGCACGGCGGTCACCGCCGCACCTCCAGCCGCGGACCGGCCACCAGCGTCGGGTCCGCCCGCTCCCCCGGTCCGGCGGGTCGCCGCTGCCCGCGCTCGGCCACGTACCCGAGCGACGGGTCCGGCGTCGTGGGCGCGTTCACGAACGAGGCGAACCGACGCAGCTTCTCGGGGTCCGCCAGCGTCGCCGCCCACTCGTCGCGGTAGGCCGCCACGTGCTCGGCCATCGCCGCGTCGAGCTCCTGCGCGATGCCCAGGCTGTCGTCGAGCACGACGGCGCGTACCCCTTCCAGGCCACCCTCGACGTCGTCGATCCAGGCGGCCGTGCGCTGGAGGCGGTCGGCGGTACGCACGTAGTACATGAGGAAGCGGTCGACCGTCCGCACGAGCTTCTCGGTGTCGAGGTCCTCGGCGAGCAGCCTCGCGTGGCGCGGCGCGAACCCGCCGTTCCCGCCGACGTAGACGTTCCACCCCTTCTCGGTGGCGATGACACCCACGTCCTTGGCCCGCGCCTCCGCGCACTCCCGGGCGCAGCCGGAGACCCCGAGCTTGATCTTGTGCGGCGAGCGGAGGCCCCGGTACCGCAGCTCGAGCTGGACCGCCAGGCCCACGGCGTCCTGCACCCCGAACCGGCACCACGTCGAGCCCACGCACGACTTCACGGTGCGGACGGCCTTGCCGTAGGCGTGACCCGACTCGAAGCCGGCGTCGACGAGGCGCCGCCAGATCTGCGGGAGCTGTTCGAGGCGCGCGCCGAACATGTCGATCCGCTGGCCACCGGTGATCTTCGTGTAGAGCCCGAACTCCCGGGCCACCTCCCCGACGGCGATGAGCCCGTCCGGGGTGACCTCGCCGCCCGGCATCCGCGGCACCACCGAGTACGAGCCGTCCTTCTGCAGGTTCGCCATGACGTGGTCGTTCGTGTCCTGCAGGGCCGCGTTCTCGCCCTCGAGGACGTGGTCGTGGTGGAGGGTCGCCAGGATCGAGGCGACCACCGGCTTGCAGATGTCGCACCCCCGCCCGGTGCCGTACCTGGCCACGACCTCGCTGAACGTCCGCAGCCCGGTCACCCGGACGACGTCGAAGAGCTGCCGGCGCGAGAGGGCGAAATGCTCGCACAGCGCGCTGCTCATGACGACGCCCGCCTTGGCGAGCTCGGCACCGACGAGCCGCTTGACCAGCGGGAGGCACGACCCGCACGTGGTGCCCGCGCGGGTGCAGGCCTTGACCGCCGCCACGTCGGCGCACCCCTCCTCGGCCACGGCGGAGCGGATCCGGCCCGCCGTCACGGCGTTGCACGAGCACACCGCCGCGTCGTCGGGGAGGTCGGCGGCGGGTCGCGCGCCGTCGGGCACGCCCGGCAGGACGTACGCGGCGGGGTCGGCGGTGAGCTGTGTACCCACGAGCGGCCGCAGGGTCGCGTAGGCCGACGCGTCGCCGACCAGCACGCCACCCAGCAGGGTTCGCGCGTCGTCGGACAGCACCAGCTTGGCGTACGTGCCGCGCACGGGGTCGGAGTAGACGACCTCCAGCGCGCCCGGTGTGCCCGCCGCCGCGTCGCCGAAGCTGGCGACGTCGACACCGGACAGCTTGAGGCGCGCTGCGGTGTCCGCCCCGGGGAACACGGCCGTTCCACCGAGGAGCCGGTCGACGACGACCTCCGCCATCGCGTAGCCGGGCGCGACGAGCCCGACGCAGGCGCCGTCGATGCACGCGACCTCGCCGACCGCCCACACGTCCGGGTCGGCCGTGCGGCACGTCCCGTCGACCACCACGCCCCCGCGGGCACCGACGTCCAGGCCGGCGGCCCGCGCGAGCTCGTCGCGCGGCGTGATGCCGGCCGCCACGACCACGACGTCGACGTCGAGCCGGCCGCCGTCGGCGAGGTCCAGGCGCCCGACGCCGCCCCGGCGGCCCGGGTGCAGTCGGGTGGTCACGGCCCCGACCCGGACCGCCACGCCGCGGGCCTGGATCAGCCGCCGCAGCAGCTCGCCGCCGCCGAGGTCGACCTGCGCCGGCATGAGGTGCGTGCCGGTCTGCAGGACGGTGCACCCGACGTTCAGCGCCTGCAGCGCCCCGGCCGCCTCGAGCCCGAGCAGCCCGCCGCCGATGACCGCACCCCGCAGGCGCCGGCCCCCGGTCGACCGCTCGGCGACCCAGCCGCGCAGGGCGGCGACGTCGTCGACCGTGCGGTAGACGAACACGCCGGGCAGGTCGATGCCCTCGATCGGCGGGACGAAGGGCACCGAGCCGGTGGCGAGGACCAGCGCGTCGTAGCGCCACCGCCGGCCGTCCTGCGCGCGCACGGTCCGGGCGGAGCGGTCGAGGCCGACGACCCGCGTCCCGCGCACCAGCTCCACCAGCGGGTGCTGCCAGAGCGCCGGGTCCCCGAGCGCGAGGCTGTCGGGGTCCCGCCCGGCGAAGTAGGACGTGAGGGCGACCCGGTCGTACGGCGCGCGCGGTTCCTCCGCGAGCACCGTCACGCGCCACGCGCCGCCGACGTCGCGGTCGCGCAGCGCCTCGACCAGTCGTCCCGCGACCATACCGCCGCCGACGACGACGAGGTGGCGGAGGTCCGCTCCCGTGGTGTCCGTGTGCCCCATGTGACGACCGTAGGAAGCGGCTGTTTCACCCGGCGGCCACGGGTGTTTCGGCGGCGAAAACCCTCCCGCACGGCGCCGAGGCCGGCACTGTGAGGTCGGGGCGCTCGGCACCCGCCGGGTCGGGGTCGGCACGCTCGAGCCAGTCGACGAGCCCCGCGACCAGGTCCGCGCACCCGCCACAGCCCGTCGTCGCGCGGGTCGCGCGCACCACCTCGGGCACCGAACGCGCCCCGGCGCGCCAGCTCGCCACGACGTCTCCCTTCGCGACGCCGTTGCAGCGGCACACCGTGGCGCGATCGGGCATCCGCGTCGGCGAGGACGCCTCCACCGGCACAGCCCCCGGTACGGGCCGCAGCAGCAGCGTGGCCGGGTCCCGCGGCACCGGCGTCCGGCGCGTGTAGGTGGCGGTCAGGTCGGCGGCCACGGCGGCGTCCCCGACGCAGGTGGCCCCGACCAGGACGCCGTCGCGCACCACGACGGACACGTGACGCGTCCCACCCTCCTCGGCGAGCATCAGTCGACGCGCACCCGGCAGCAGGCCGGCGTCCGCCGCTCCCATGGCCGCGACGGCGACTCCGTGCGCCTTCACGCGGACGACGTCGACCGGGTCGTCCGCCGTCGCGTCGGTCGCCGCAGCGCGCGGCCCACCGGCCAGCGCCGCGGCCAGCCGACGCGCCTGCGCCCAGCCCTGCGCCACCAGTCCCGTGCACCCCTCCGGCGGCTCGGCGCAGTCCCCGACGGCGAAGACGGCGGGGTCGGACGTCGCGAGCGCGGCGTCGACGAGGATCCCGCGGCCGACGGCGAGCCCGGCCGCGCTGGCAAGCGCGGTCTCCGGCACCGCGCCCGCCGAGACCACGAGGAGCCCGCAGGCGATGCGCTCGCCGTCCGCGAGCTCGACCCCCCGGACCCCCTCCTCGCCGGACCGCACGGCGCCCACGCGCGCGCCCGCTCGCACCGCGATGCCGAGGCGGCCGAGCGCGACCGCCAGCGCCGACGCGCCCACGGCGTCCAGCTGCCGGTCCATCAGGTGGGGCCCACCGTGCACGACAGTGACGGCCAGCCCGCGGGCCGCCAGACCCGTGGCGACCTCGATGCCGAGCACCCCACCGCCGAGCACGACGGCGGCTGGGCGGTGGCGTGCGGCGTCGGCCACGGCACGGGCGTCGTCGAGAGTGCGCAGGGCGTACGCGCCCCGCGCGAGCTGCCCGGCGCCGTCCACCAGCCCTGGCGTCGCCGGGATCCGGGCGCGCGCGCCGGTGGCGAGCACCAGGGCGTCGTAGCCCACGGTGCTGCCGTCGTCGCAGTGCACCAGGCGTCGGCCGCGGTCCACCGCCGTGACCCGCACCCCGCGCCGGACGCGGGCCGACGGCGCCGCGGGCAGCCACACGGAGTCCGGGTCCACCGCACCGCCGACGACCTCGCTCAGCAGCACCCGGTTGTACGGCTCGTGGGGCTCGGCCCCGACGACGGTCACGCGGGTCGCGCCGTCGGCCCGGGCGGCCAGCTCCTCCGCGAGCCGCGCCCCCACCATCCCGCCGCCGACGACGACGACCCGCCGGGCGCTCACGACCGCCCCGCGTCCGACGGGGCGCGCCGCACGTCCACGGTCGCCACCTTGAACTCCGGCATGCCCGAGACCGGGTCCGTGGCGTCGGTCGTCAGCCGGTTCGCGCTCCCCGCGCCGGGCCAGTGGAACGGCATGAAGACCGTGTCGGGACGCGCCGACGACGTCACGCGCGCCACCGCGGTCGCGGTGCCTCGCGCCGAGCACACCTCGGCGAGCTCGCCGTCCGCCAGACCCAGCCGGTCGGCCAGCGTCGGGTGCATCTCCACGTACGCCTCCGGCTGCGCCGCGAGCAGCGCGGGCACCCTGCGCGTCTGCGCCCCGGACTGGTAGTGCTCCAGCACCCTCCCGGTGACGAGGTACAGGGGCCGCTCCGGGCTGAGCCGGTCTGCCGGGCCCGCGTGGTCGACGGGGACGAGACGCGCTCGACCGTCCGGCGTCGCGAACCGCTCGAGGAAGAGCCGCGGCGTGCCCGGGTGGTCCGGGCCGCTACCGCCGGGGCACGGCCAGTGGAGCGCCTCGCCGGCGTCGAGCCGCGCGTACGAGATGCCGGAGTAGTCGGCGGGGCCCCCGGCCGACGCGCGCGCGAGCTCGGCGAACATGTGGGCAGGGTCCGTCGGGAACCCGTCCGGCACCCCCAGGCGGCTCGCGAGGTCGTGCAGCACCGCGAGCTCCGTCCGGACGCCGGGTGGCGGCGCCAGCGCGCGCCGGCGCCGCAGGACGCGGCCCTCCAGAGAGGTGGTGGTCCCGTCCTCCTCGGCCCACTGCGTGACCGGCAGCACGACGTCCGCCAGCTGCGCCGTCTCCGACGGCACCACGTCGCACACCACCAACAGGTCCAGGGCCCCGAGCCGGTCCCGGACCCGCTGCGCGTCGGGCCCGCTGACGACGAGGTTGCACCCGTGCACGAGGAGCACGCGGGGCCCACCGGGCTGGCCGATCCTGCGCAGGAGCTCGACCGCGGGCACACCAGGGCCCGGGAGCGTCCCGGGATCGACTCCCCAGACCCCGGCGACGTGCCGCCGGGCAGCAGGGTCGTCGATCCGGCGGTAGCCGGGCAGCTGGTCGGCCTTCTGGCCGTGCTCCCGGCCGCCTTGGCCGTTCCCCTGCCCCGTGATCGCGCCGTACCCGCTCCCGGGGCGGCCGGGCAGCCCGAGGGCCAGGGCGAGGTTGATCGCGGCGGTGACCGTCGCCGTGCCCTGCGTCGACTGCTCGACACCTCGCCCCGTCAGGACGTAGGCGCCCCCACCACCCGCGGCGGGGGTGGCGCGGGCGAGCAGCCGGGCCGCCGCGCGCACGTCGCCGGCGGGGACGCCCGTGACCTGCTCGACCCGCTCGGGCCACCACGCCGCGACGCTGCGGCGCACCGCGTCCAGCCCCGTCGTGCGCGCCGCGAGGTACGCGTCGTCGGCCAGGCGCTCGGCGAGGACCACGTGCAGCAGGCCGAGGACCAGGGCCAGGTCCGTCCCGGGGACGGGCGCCAGGTGCAGGCCGGCGCCCTCCTCCGTCAGGGCCGCCGTCGCGGAGTGCCGGGGGTCGACGACGACGAGGCCGCCGACGGCCCGCACCCCGGCGAGGTGGGCGACCGAGGGCGGCATCGTCTCGGCCAGGTTGGACCCCAGGAGGAGCACCGCCTGGGCGCCGCAGACGTCCACGAGCGGGAACGGCAGGCCACGGTCGACCCCGAACGCCCGGGTCGCAGCGGCCGCCGCGCTCGCCATGCAGAACCGGCCGTTGTAGTCGACGTACGGGGTGCGGAGCACGACGCGCGCGAACTTGCCGAGCGCGTACGCCTTCTCGTTGGTCAGGCCTCCCCCGCCGAACACCGCGACCGCCTCGCGCCCGTGCCTGCGCTGCGCCGCCCGGATGCCGTCGGCGACCCGGTCGAGCGCCTCCGCCCAGCTCACGGCACGCAGCCGGGCCGCGCCGTCCCGCGCGAGCGGGGTGACCAGGCGGTCCGGCGTGCGCAGGACGACGCCGCTCGTCCAGCCCTTGCGGCACAGGCCGCCGCGGTTCGTCGGGAAGTCGCGCCCCGTGACGCCGACCGGGGAGCCCTGCGCCCGGGCGGCGTCGTCGGGCGGGCCCAGCGTCTGCGCGCACTGCAGCGCGCAGTACGGGCAGTGCGTCGCGACCTCCTCGACAACCACTGGGCGACGCGGGTGCCCGGCCACTCAGATCCTCGCGGCACTGAGCGCGGCCGACGGGCGCCGGTAGACGACCCAGGTGACGCAGCCGAGCACCAGGTACGCCGCGACGAACGCCCACAGGGCGGGCACGAGGGACCCCGCGACCGTCGTGGACACCGCGAACCCGCGCGGGATGAGGAACCCGCCCAGGGCGCCGACCGCGCCGGCGATGCCGATGCAGCCGGCCGCGGCCTTCCGCGCCGCCGCCGCGCGCTCCGGCGTCGTCGCACCCACCCGGAACACCGCCGGGATCATCCGGTAGGTCGCACCGTTGCCGACGCCGCTGGCCACGAACAGCGCGAGAAAGGAGCCCAGGAACAGCGGGAAGGAGTGCGTCGTCAGGGCCGCGACGGCGCCCACAGCGCCGACGGCCATCGCGGCGAACGAGGCGATCGTGATCGGCGCACCGCCCCACCTGTCCGCGAGGACCCCGCCGACCGGGCGGGCGAGCGAGCCCACCAGCGCGCCGAGGAAGGCCAGGCCCACCGTGACCTCGGGGAACTGGCCTGCCAGCAGCGTCGGGAACGCGCCCGCGTAGCCGATGAAGGAGCCGAACGAGCCGATGTACAGCGTCGAGATGATCCAGGTGTGCCGATGGCGGGCCGCCGCGCCGAACGCCCGGTAGTCCGCGCGGGCACCCGCCAGGTTGGACATGCGCCACCACGCCAGCGCCGCGGCGAGGACGACCAGGGGCAGGAACATCAGGCCCGCCCGCTCGACGGCCGGAGCCGCCCCGGTCGCGATGACCACCGGGACGGCCAGCTGCACGAACGCCGTCCCGAGGTTCCCGCCGGCCGCGTTGACTCCGAGCGCGGCCCCCTTCTCCCGGTCGGGGTAGAAGAAGGAGATGTTGGCCATGGACGACGCGAAGTTGCCGCCGCCGAGCCCCGCGAGGGCCGCGACGCCGAGGAGCACGCCGAACGGCGTCTGGGGACGCGTCGCCACGACGGCCAGCGCGGAGACGGGCAGGAGCAGCAGGAGCGCCGAGACGACGGTCCACGTGCGGCCGCCGAACCGCGGGACGGCGAACGTGTACGGGATGCGCAGCGCCGCACCGACGAGCGCCGGGACGGCGACGAGCCAGAACTGCTGGTCGACGCTGAGGGCGAACCCGGCGGCCGCCAGCTGCGGGACGACGATGCTCCACGAGGCCCAGACCGCGAACCCGACGAACTCGGCCGCGACGGACGGGACGAGGTTGCGCCGGGCCACGGCGCGACCGGTCGCCGCCCAGAAGTGCGGATCCTCGGGGTCCCAGTGCTCGATCAAGCGGGGCGGCCGGGTGGTCGGCGCGGCCGGTCGGGCGATCTCGGCCGCGGGCGTCGCGACCGCCGTCCGTGTCGTGGTCATCGCTGCCTCCTGCTCGCGGGGCGCCGCGGCGCCCTGAGTGGTGGGCGCACGTCGTCGGCGCCCCGGGGAGGCCGACGCTAGGCAGCCGGTGTTTCGGTGGCCGTGGCGCAGCGGTTACCGGTCGGCAACCGCTTCCTCACGGAGGCGGTGGGACCGGCGTGAGGCCACGGCCACCGGGTACCTGTCGACCGCCCCGCCGTCGACCTCCGCGAGGACGGCGGCGAGCTCCGCGGGCCGGCTCACCATCGCCCAGTGCCACGTCGGCAGCTCGACGTAGGTCCAGTCGCCGTCGACCATGGGCGCGAACAGCGGCACCTGCGGTGCGAGCTGGTGCAGCTGAGCGAGCGTGAAGGTGCACAGCACCCCCGTCCGCGGCAGTCGCTCCCACGCACCACTGAGGGCCACCGGCTCGGTGGCCGTGAGCCAGGGCTGCGGCTGGGAGTCCGCCACGAGCGCGGCGACGGCTGCGTCGTCGACGCCGGGCACGTCTGCGGCGAGCACGGCCCAGGGCGGCGGCGGGAGCTTCCAGCCCTCGCCCTGCGTCCTGACGAGCTCGGCATTGGCGGCACGCGCGTCGGGCCCCTCGAAGTCGGCCTGGGCAACGCCTGCCTGCAGGGGCCCGGCGTCGACGTAGACGAGGCGCGCCACGCGCTCGGGTACACGGTCCGCCGCGCCGGTCGTCACGAGCCCGCCGTAGCTGTGACCGACGAGGACGACGTCGTGCAGGTCCTTCTCCTCGAGCAGGCGCACGACGTCGTCGACGTGGGTGGTCAGGTCGGTCTTCGGCGAGGCCAGGTGGGCGCGCGCACCCATCCCGGTGAGGTCGACGGCGTGCACGACGTGACCGCGCGCGCGCAGGGCCTCGCCGACGGGGCGCCAGACCTGGGCGCCCAGCCAGAAGCCGGGGACGAGGACGTAGGTGCGGGGGGTGGTGGATGTGGTCGTCATACCGGCGACGCTAGGCTTGATACCGGGCAGGATCCGCCCGGTATATCGGATCCGTTCACCGCCATCTGGCGTCACTCCGTCGTCCCGCCGTCCCGAGGAGCGCTGTGACCCGCCCGACCGCTCGCGTGCTGGCCCTGCTGGAGCTCCTCCAGTCGGGCGGCCAGCGCACCGTCGGCGACCTCGCCGCCCGCCTCGGTGTCGACGAGCGCACGGTCCGGCGGTACGCCGAGCACCTCGCCGACCTCGGCATCCCCGTCCGCGCGCAGCGCGGCCGGTACGGCGGGTACCGGCTCGCGCCCGGCTACAAGCTGCCGCCGCTCATGCTCACCGACGACGAGGCCGTCGCCGTCGTCCTGGGCCTGCGCACCGCCGAGCGGGCCGGCCTCGCGACGACCGACGCCGCGGCGACCTCGAGCGCGCTCGCCAAGGTCTCCCGCGTGCTGCCGCGCGCCCTCGGCCAGCGCCTCGACAGCCTGCTGTCGACCGCCCAGTTCACGACGCCGGCGCGCTCCTCGGTGCCCACGGGTGCCGACACGCTGCTGGCCCTCGCGTCCGCGGCCCGCGCGCAGCGCGGTGTCGAGATCGCCTACACCGCCTGGGACGGCCGGCGGTCCCGGCGCGAGCTCGACGTCTACGGGCTCGTGTTCCACTCCGGCCGGTGGTACGTCACCGGACACGACCGCGGGCGCGACGCCGTGCGGACCTTCCGCCTGGACCGCATCGCGTCGGTCACCCCGGGGGAACGACCCTTCGCGGTGCCCGTCGACTTCGACGCGACGGCCCAGGTCGTGTCGGGGATCGCCGCGGTCGGGTGGGAGCACGAGGTCGCCGTCGTGCTGCGAACCTCCCTGGCGGATGCGCGCGAGCGGCTCCCCCCGAGCGTGGGCCGGTTGAGCGAGCACGCCGACGGCGTGCTCCTGCAGACCCGCGCCGAGCACCTCGACGGCATGGCGTGCATGCTGGCGGGCCTGGGGTGGGACTTCGAGGTACTCGCCCCGGACGCCCTGCGCGCGGAGGTCCGCTCGCTTGCCGACCGCCTCCGGCGCAGCGCGCAGCGCGGTGCGCCGGGCCCTCAGAAGCGGCCCACCCGCTCCTTCGGCCGCTCGACGCGGTCCCAGCCGCGGCGCGGACGGCGCGCCCCGAAGCGGTCCGACCGCGCCCGGTAGACGACGTACGGCCGCCAGAGGTAGCCGAGCGGCACGCTGAACACGTGCACCAGCCGGGTGAACGGCCACAGCGCGAAGAGCAGCATCGCCGCCATGCCGTGCAGCTGGAACCCCAGCGGCGCGTCCGCCATCAGCTCCGGGTGCAGGTCGAACCGGAACACCCCGCGGAACCACACGGAGACACCCTCGCGGTAGTCGTACTCGCCGCCGAGGTTCAGGATGGAGCCGGCGATCGTGTTCCACATGCCCAGCACGATGACGACGGCCAGGACCAGGTACATGACCTTGTCCATGCGCGTCGTGGCCCGGAACACCGGCCCCACCGTGCGGCGACGGTAGATCAGCAGCACCAGGCCCACCACGGTCGAGAAGCCCGCGAGCGCGCCGATGGAGATCGCCATCGCGTGGTAGAGCTCCTCGCTCATCCCGACGGCGTCGGTCCACGCCTTCGGGATGCCCAGGCCCATGACGTGCCCGAGGAAGACCGCGAGGATGCCGAAGTGGAACAGGGGGCTCGCCCACCGCAGCAGGCGGCGCTCGTAGAGCTGCGACGACCGGGTGGTCCAGCCGAACTTGTCGTACCGGTAGCGCCACACGTGGCCCAGCACGAAGACCGCGAGGCAGACGTAGGGCACGACGACCCACAGGAGCGTGTCGAGGGTGGTCACGGGCGGACTCCTGTCAGGTGCACGGGGACGGGGCCGGGCCGCCCGGCGTCGGACGGCCCACGGGACCCGGCGCTCGCGGGCGGCGTCGGCGGCGGACCGAAGGGCTCCAGGCCGACGTCCTCGCCCGGTGGGCCCTCGGCCGCCAGGCGTGCCACGGCGGCGCGGTCCTCCCCGGCCAGCGGCGGGAGGGTGCTGCAGACGGCCGCGACCACGCCCGCGTAGGGCGATCCGGCGTCCGTCAGGGCCAGCCGGAGCAGCTCCAGACCCGCCCGGTGCTCCAGGAGCAGCCGCAGACCCGCCTCCTGACCGCCCTCGGCGGAGGCCAGCTCGAGCACGACCGCGAGATGGTCCGGGAGCTCCTCGTCGGCCGGTGCGTAGCCCGCGTCGCGGAACGCCTGCTTGAGCTGGACGAGAGCGACCCCCCGCTTCCGGGTGTCGCCGCACGAGTAGTACGTCAGGTACAGGGAGCACCGCCGCCGCAGGTCGAAGGTCTCCACGTAGCGCGCCTGCAGCTCCGTGAGCGTGCGCCCGGCCGCGTCGTCGAGGAACGGCAGGAGCGCGTCGCACGCCGCCCCACCGACCTCCCGCGCCGCCGCCCGCAGGGTCGGCAGGAGGCCCACCAGCTCCAGGGTGGGGTACTCCAGGAGCAGGGCGGCGATCCGGTGCACGACGGCGGTCTGCCGGCCGCCCAGGCGACGAGCGGACCGCGCCCGCTCGACGCGGTTCACGACTCCCCCGCCGCGTCGGTCC
>JAEWYD010000185.1 GCA_023462275.1 Actinomycetes bacterium | reverse complement strand
AGCCGGTCGCGACGCCGCGCCGTGATCGCCACGCGCGCGCCCCGCCGCACCAGCTCGCGCGCGAGCTCGGCCCCGATGCCGCTGGAGGCGCCGACGACCCACACGCGCTGCCCGGCCAGCGGGTGCCGGGGGCTCACGCCGTCACCCGCGCGAGCCGGACCTGCGCGACGTCGAGGTAGCCCGTGGCGAACCCCGCCTCGCTGTAAGCGAGGTAGAGCTCCCACA
This sequence comes from Actinomycetes bacterium, assembly GCA_023462275.1. Taxonomy (GTDB): domain Bacteria; phylum Actinomycetota; class Actinomycetes; order Actinomycetales; family Cellulomonadaceae; genus Actinotalea. The sequence goes on along the minus strand of JAEWYD010000185.1, from coordinate 4,002 downwards.
TGCGCCGGAAGGTCTCGTCGAAGCCGAGCCGTGCCACGTGCGGCCACCGGGACACGAAGGTCCCGCGCCATCGCCGGAGCGTCTCGGCGTAGTGCGCGCCGAAGTGGTGGGTCGCGACGACCCGCAGCGACGTGTGGGTGCGGGTCGCGTCCTCGATGGCCCGCATCGAGGGGATGATCCCGCCCGGGAAGATGTACTTCTGGATCCAGCTGAAGGACCGCCGGGTCGCCAGGTACCGGTCGTGGTCCATGAGGATCGCCTGGACGACGGCGGCCCCGCCCGGCGCGAGCAGTCGGTCGATGGTCTGGAAGTAGGTGGGCCAGTACTCGTCGCCGACCGCCTCGATCATCTCGATGCTCACGACGGCGTCGTACGTGCCGTCGACCTCGCGGTAGTCCTGGAGCCGGACGTCGATGCGGTCGCCCAGGCCCAGCTCGTCGGCGCGGGCGCGCGCGAGCGCCGCCTGCTCGGCCGACAACGTCAGCGTGGTGACCCGCGCGCCCCGGGCCGCGGCCCGGATCGCGAGCGTGCCCCAGCCCGTCCCGATCTCGAGAAGCCGGGTGCCGGGCCCGACGCGGGCGGCGTCGAGGGCGGCGTCGACCTTGCGCAGCTGCGCCTCCTCCAGGGACTGCTCCGACCAGGGCCGGCCGTCGTCGAAGAGCGCCGAGCTGTACGTCAGCGAGGGGTCGAGGAAGGTCGCGAAGAGCTCGTTGCTGAGGTCGTAGTGGGCGGCGATGTTGCGCCGCGCACCTGTGAGGGTGTTGCGCTGCCGCTGCGGCACCCGCTCCTCCACGAGCAGGCGCAGCCGCTGCAGCCACGGGGGGACGGCGGTGGCGATCGAGGCGGCGAAGGGACGCAGCGCGGCGGCGAGGTCCGTGCCGGGCGCGGGCCGCCAGTCGCCGGCCATGTACGCCTCGCCGAACCCGATCTTGGGCGCGTGGCCCAGGCGGGCGAAGAAGGACCGCGGGCGCGTGACCCGGATGGTGGGCGCGTCGTCGGGCGCCGGTGCGAGGAGCGTGCCGCCGGGCAGCTCGACGCGGGCGGGCACCCGGGCGACGACGCGGGCGGCCACGGCCCGGGCCACGCGCGCTCGCAGGCACGGCCGGGGCGAGGTGCAGGGCTGGTCGACGAGCGTCATGCCACCTCCAGGGTGCGTCGTGGTCCGGGTCGGACGGGCAGCCGGCGCAGCCACAGCCAGACGCCGTGCACGCGGATGAGCGCGGTGACGCGCCAGGTCATGGGCAGGTGCCGCAGCGCCGTGCGCAGGAGGGCCCGGCGATCGGCCGGGCTCGGGACGCCGTCGACGGCGGCGTCCAGGACGCGCCGGCCGTCCACGTCGAGGCCGATCGCGACCGCGACGCGGTCCGGCGTCAGGTGCAGCCGCATGCGGTACGTGCCACCCAGCGGCGTGAACGGCGAGACGTAGAACGCCTTGTCCACCGTGACGCGGCCGCGCTCGTCGGGGTGGGCGAGGTACGCGTGCCGACCGCCGTAGGTGTTGTGCACCTCGACGACGACGGCGCGCGTGGTGCCGTCCTCGCGCAGGCACCAGAAGGCGCTCATCGGGTCGAACACGTGCCCGAGGACGCGGGCGTGCGCCAGCATCAGCACGCGGTCGGTCGGCTCGAGCGGGACGCCGCGCGCCGCGCAGAAGCGCTCGACGTCGCCGCGCAGGCCGCCCCCGAGCCGGCCGCCGTCGAGGTGGTCGCGGGGGTCGAACCGGGCGAGGAGGCGCAGCGCGCCTCGGGGCCGGGGCAGGTCCGCGAGGTCCACGAGCCACTGGTAGTGCCGGTAGGTGAAGGTGTGCACGAGGGGCGTGCGCCGGGTGTGGGTCACCTGCCCGACGACGAGCGCCGGGAGGGCGGGCGGCGTCACCACGTCGCACCGAGCCGGCGGGCGGCCTCGAGGCCGGAGCGTGCGCCGTCCTCGTGGAACCCCCAGCCGAGGTGGGCGCCGGCGAAGGCGAGCCGCGGACCGCCCGCGGTGCGCAGCCGGGCGGCGGCGCGGACGGCGTCGGGCGTGAAGACCGGGTGCCGGTAGACCATTCTGGCGACGACGGCTGCCTCGTCGACGCGGTCGGTGGCGTTGAGCGTGACCACCAGGTCGTCGGGCGCCTCGATGCCGTGCAGCCGGTTCATCCAGTAGCTGACGAGCACCCGGGACGAGCCCACGTCGCACGCGTCCTTGCGGTAGTTCCACGAGGCGCGGGCGGCGGGCTCGGCGGGCAGCACACCGCCGTCCCGGTGCAGGCAGGTGTGGTTCGTGGAGTAGCCGATCGCGGCCAGGTCCGTCTTCTCCTGCGGCGAGGCGTCGGCGAGGAGCGCGAGGGCGTCGTCGGCGTGGGTGGCGACCACGACGGCGTCGAAGCGGGCGGTGCGCCCGTCGGCGGTGCGCACCTCCACCCCGTCGTCGTGCCGCTCGACCGCCACCACCGGGCTCCCCGCTCGGACGTCTCCCAGGACGGCGGCGACCCGCTCGACGTACGTCCGCGACCCGCCGGTGACGGTGCGCCAGGTGGGGGAGCCGCCGATGGTCAGCATCCCGTGGTTCGCGAGGAACCGGAAGAGGTGGGCGGCCGGGTAGGCGCGTGCGTCGTCGTCGCCGGAGGACCAGACGCACGCGACGAGCGGGACGGCGAAGTGCTGGACGAAGTACGTGCTGTAGCGCCCGCGGTCGAGGAACTCGCCCCAGGTGAGGTCCTCGGGGGCGTCCCCGGCGAGCACGCGCCGCGCCGCGCGGTGGAACCGCGGCACCTCGGCGAGCATGCGCAGGTAGCGGGGGTCGAGCAGCCGCCGGCGCTGCGCGAACAGGCCGCGCGGGCCGCGCGCCCCGGCGTAGGCGAGGCCGCACTGGGCGCACGTGACGCTCATGGACATCTCGGTGGCCTGCGTGGGGACGTCGAGCTCGCGGAAGAGCCGCAGCAGCGTGGGGTAGGTCCGCTCGTTGTGGACGATGAAGCCGCTGTCGACGCCGACGGTGCGGCCGTCGGACGTCGTCACGTCGTGGGTGTGGGCGTGCCCGCCGAGGCGGTCGTCCGCCTCGAAGAGGGTGACGTCGTGCGTGAGGCGGAGCGCGTAGGCGGCCGTCAGTCCGGAGACGCCTGCGCCGATGACGGCGGCGGTGGGGGCCATGGCCACTCCTGTCGAGAGTCTGTCCAACGTTCGATGATCGAGACCGTAGGGCAGCCCTCGACAAGTGTCAAGTCTTTGTCTAATGTGTGTGCAGGCGGCCGCCGCGGTCGCCACGAACGGAGGCCCCCGTGATCGTCGTCGAGCGCCAGGTCCACGCCGCCGCACCCCCCGCGCGCGTCTTCGCCTACCTGCGCGACTTCACCACCACGAACGAGTGGGACCCCGCGACCGTCCGCACCGACCGGCTCTCCGGCGACGGCGGCATCGGGACCGCCTACCGGAACACCACGAGGTTCGCCGGCCGCGAGACGCAACTCCGTTACGTCGTCACCGAGCACCTCGCGCCGCGGACGATCACCCTGCGCGGGGAGAACCGCGGCGTCGTCGCGACGGACACCATCACCGTCGAGCCCGCGCCCGGCGGCAGCCGCGTCACCTACACGGCGCGCTTCGAGCTGCGCGGCGTGTGGCGCGTCGCCGAGCCACTGCTCCGGCCCGCCTTCCGTAGGCTCGGCGACGACGCCGAGGCGGGCCTGCGCGCCGCGCTCGCGCGACTGTAGAGATCGGAGCGGCATGTACACCATCAAGCACGCGGCGGAGCTCACCGGGGTCCCGGTGGCGACGCTGCGCGCCTGGGAGCGCCGCTACGGCGTCGTCGAGCCGCAGCGCACCGAGGGTGGCTACCGGCTCTACGACGACGCCGCACTGACCCGCATCGTCGCCGTTCGGGACCTCGTCGCGCAGGGCTGGCTGCCCAAGCTCGCGGCCGAGCGCGTCCTCGCCGACGCGCAGGCGGGCCGCCTGCCGTCTGCGGTCCCCGCCGCGGACGTCGCCCCGCTCGCGCCGGTGCCGCCGGTGTCCGGCCCCCGGA
>JAEWYD010000184.1 GCA_023462275.1 Actinomycetes bacterium | reverse complement strand
CGTCAGGCCGGGGTCGCCCTTGTCGAGCCACGCGCCGCCGACGACGGTCGGCGGCACCACGGGTGCACCGGGCGCCGCGGGGACGAACAGCTTCACGTGGTCCGTCACGCCCACCGCGGCGAACCCGGCGAGCCCCGGTCCGCCGAGCAGCAGCCGGCGCAGCCGGCCGCCGGCGTCCTCCGCGCGGACGACGACGAGCCGCCGGGCGACGAGCGGGTGCCGGATGCGGTCGGGCGAGGCGGGGACGGCCATGAGGCCCATCGTGGCGCGGTCGGCGGGGTGCGGCCCACCTGGGGGCGTCCGCGGGCCGTCGGCCCCCGCGCGCCGTGGGCCCCCCGACGGCGGCCGGAGACCTCGGGTGGACCGCGTGCAGAGGGCAGGAGCAGAATCGGCCGGCATGGCCCCAGGCATCGACGACGTCGCCCGGGCCGCAGGGGTGTCCACGGCGACGGTCTCGCGCGCCCTGCGCGGCCTGCCGAACGTCAGCGCCGAGACCCGCGCGCGGGTCCGGCTGGCCGCGACGGAGCTGGGCTACGTGGCGTCGCCGTCCGCGGCGAGCCTCGCCTCCGGTCGGACGCGCACCATCGGCCTCATCAGCCCCTGGATCAACCGCTGGTTCTTCGCCAACGTCATCGAGGGCGCGGAGCGGATGCTCCGGTCCCACGGGTTCGACGTCCTGCTCTACACGTTCGACGCCCGCCGCCAGGGTGAGCGCCCGCCGGTCGACCCCAGCGTCCTGCGCCGGCGCGTGGACGGGATCCTCGTCGTCGGCTTCCCGCTGTCGGCGGACGAGGTCGAGGCGCTGCGAGGCCTGGGCCGGCCGATCGTCTGCATCGGCTGGGGCGGCTACGGGCAGGTGACCGTGCGGCTCGACGACCGCGCAACGGCCATCGGCGCCACGCGTCACCTCGTCGGCCTGGGCCACACGCGCATCGCCCACATCACGGGCTCGCCCGACGACATCGCGCCCTGGTCCCCGCCCGTGGAGCGTGCGGCGGGCTGGCGCGCGGCCATGGTCGAGGCGGGCCTGGACCCGCGGCCGGCGCTCGAGGCGCACGGGAACTTCGACCTGCCCGGCGGCCGCGCCGCCACCCGTGACCTCCTCGACCGCGTCCCGGACGTGACGGCGGTCTTCGCGGCGTCGGACGAGATGGCGATGGGCGCGATCCTCGCCCTGCGCGACGCCGGCCGGCGCGTGCCCGACGACGTCTCGGTCATCGGCGTCGACGGCCACGACCTGGGCGAGCTCGTCGGCCTGACGACCATGGCGCAGCCGGCCAACGAGCAGGGTGCCGCCGCGGCCCAGATCGTCCTGAACATGATCGCGGGGGCGACCCCGCCGCCGGAGATGGTGTATCCGACCGTCCTGGTCAGGCGGGCGTCGACGGGTCCCGCCCCCGCGTGAGGAACCTGACCGGTCTCGTTGCGGAATCGTGACCACTTTGGGACCGCCGCGTGGCCAGGGTTGGTTGCAGCAGGGTTCTGCAAACGCTTACATGAGGCATTGCACGACGCCGGTCGTGCGGCCGGACGGCCGCGACCGCGAACCACGACGAGGTGGAGGATCCATGCGCACCACGAGGCACCGCGCCACGGCGGCGGTCGGCGCGTTGGCGCTGGCGCTGACGCTGGCCGCCTGCATGCCCGACGACAAGGAAGAGGGCGGCGGAGGCAGCACCAGCGGTGGCGGTGAGAAGACGACCGCCGCGGGCTGCGAGGAGTACGCCGAGTACGGCGACCTCAGCGGCAAGGAGGTGACCGTCTACACGTCCATCGTCGAGCCGGAGTCGGTCGACCAGGAGAAGTCGTACGCCAAGTTCGAGGAGTGCACCGGCGCCGACATCAAGTACGAGGGCTCGCGCGAGTTCGAGGCGCAGCTGCAGGTGCGGCTCGAGGCCGGCAACGCGCCGGACATCGCCTACATCCCCCAGCCCGGCCTGCTGAAGACGATCGTCGGCCGGTACCCCGACCTCATCAAGCCGGCGCCCGAGGGCACCGCGGCCAACGTCGACAAGTACTTCTCGGAGTCCTGGAAGGACTACGGGACCGTCGACGGCACGTTCTACGCCGCCCCGCTCGGCGCGAACATGAAGTCCTTCGTCTGGTACTCGCCGAAGATGTTCGCCGACGCCGGCTACAAGGTCCCCGAGACATGGGACGACATGATCGCCCTGTCCGACCAGATCGTGAAGGACAACCCCGACGGCTCCGTGAAGCCGTGGTGCGCCGGTATCGAGTCCGGTGACGCCACCGGCTGGCCGGCCACCGACTGGATCGAGGACATCGTCCTGCGCTCCGCCGGTCCGGACGTCTACGACCAGTGGTACACGCACGAGATCCCGTTCAACGACCCGCAGATCAAGGCCGCCTTCGACGACGCCGACAAGATCCTGCGCAACCCGGCCTACGTGAACGGCGGCATCGGTGACGTCGCCTCCATCGCCACCACGGCGTGGACCGACGCCGGCTTCCCGATCGTCGATGGCAAGTGCTACATGTCGCGGGCCGCGAACTTCTACCAGAACCAGTGGCAGAACAAGGACCCGAACATCAAGGTCGGCAAGGACGGCGACGTCTTCGCGTTCTACCTGCCGCCCATGAGCCCGGACAACAAGCCGGTCCTCGGCGGTGGCGAGTTCGTCGCGGCGTTCTCCGACCGTCCCGAGGTGCAGGCGTTCCAGACCTTCCTCTCCTCCGCCACGTGGGCGAACGAGAAGGCCAAGGCCACGCCGGCCGGCGGCTGGGTCTCCGCGAACAGCGGCCTGGACGTCGAGAACCTCGCGACCGACATGGACAAGCTGTCCGCCTCGATCCTCGGCGACCCCGAGACCGTCATCCGGTTCGACGCGTCCGACCTGATGCCGGGCGAGGTCGGTGCGGGCACCTTCTGGTCCGAGATGGTCAACTGGTTCGCCACCAACAAGAGCACCGACCAGGTGCTGGCCGACATCGAGGCCTCCTGGCCGGCGAGCTGAGCTAGCCCTGCGGTAGGCAAGCGGCAGGGGCCCGCGCGCACAGAGCGGGCCCCTGCCGCGCACCACCGGCCAGGTGGGCGGTGCGCGTGCCGACGCACGGCGCGGCGCGCGTCGGGGGCTGTTCCGCAGACGGGCGGCCCCCTACTTTGAGGCGTGAGGCGGTGGCCCCACCAACGGCGGCGCGGGCGTCGCACACAGGAGGTCGGTGTGGATTACATCGGGCGGTACATCAGCTGGTTGTTCGGGTCCATCAAGGACTTCTTCCTCAGTACCGGGGACGTCCCCCACAAGCTCATCCTGATGGTCCTGGCGGTCGTGCTCTTCGTCGCCGTGATGGGTCTGATCCTCTGGGCCGTCGACCGGCCCAAGCGCGCGCCGTCGTGGCTGGTGGCGGCGGGCTTCGTCGGGCCGACGATCCTCGCGCTCGGCTTCGGGCTCCTCTACCCGGCGCTGCTGACCATCAACGCGTCCTTCAAGGACAAGAACGGCAACGCGTACGTCGGCTTCGAGAACTACAGCACGGCGTTCACCAACCCGACGTTCCAGGCGGTGCTGCGGAACACGGCGCTGTGGGTCCTCATCGTGCCGATCCTGTCCACGTTCATCGGCCTCGTGTACGCCGTCGTCGTCGACCGGACGCGGTTCGAGCGCATCGCGAAGAGCCTCATCTTCATGCCCATGGCGATCTCGATGGTGGGCGCCGGCATCATCTGGGGCCTGGTCTACGACTCGCGCACCGGCACGGGCGGCCGGCTCGGTCTGATGAACGCATTCCTGGGCCTCTTCGGCGTCGACCCGTTCGACTACCGGCTGCAGGGCGCGCCGACGAACACGTTCTTCCTCATCGTGGTCATGATCTGGATCCAGACGGGCTTCGCGATGACGGTGCTCTCGGCGGCGATCAAGGCCATCCCGGACGACATCATCGAGGCCGCCAAGCTCGACGGGCTCAGCGGCTTCGGCATGTTCCGGTTCATCACCGTGCCGAGCATCCGGCCGGCCCTCATCGTCGTGCTGACGACGATCGCGATGGGCACGCTGAAGGTCTTCGACATCGTGCGGACGATGACGAACGGCAACTACGAGACCTCCGTGGTCGCGAACGAGTTCTACAACCAGGCGTTCCGCCAGTACAACGACGGCCTGGGCGCCGCGCTGGCGGTCCTCCTCTTCGTGATCGTCATCCCGATCATCATCTACAACGTCCGCCAGATGCGACTGTCGGAGGCGATCCGATGACCACGACCCCGCTGCCCCCCCAGGCGGTCTCGACGGCGCAGCCCGGCGAGGTGTCCGGCCCGCCGAAGGAGAAGCGCCTGAACCGGCGCGCCCGGCTGGCCAGCACCAAGCTGTCCTCCCCGTGGGCCACCCTCATCGCGATCATCCTGGCGACGCTGTGGACCATGCCGACGCTCGGCCTCTTCGTGACGTCGTTCCGGCCCGTCACCGAGATCAGCAGCTCCGGGTGGTGGAACGCGTTCCTGCACCCGAAGTTCACGCTCGACAACTACCACGAGGCCCTGTTCGGCGGGCAGAACAAGCTCAGCGACTACTTCATCAACTCCCTCGTCATCACCGTCCCGGCGACGCTCATCCCGATCTCGATCGCGGTGCTCGCCGCCTACGGCTTCGCGTGGGTCAAGTTCCGGGGGCGGAACTTCCTCTTCATCGCGGTGTTCGCCCTGCAGGTCGTGCCCCTGCAGATCGCGCTCATCCCGCTGCTGAAGGCGTACGTCGACCTCGACGTGAACGGTTCGTTCTGGACGCTGTGGCTCTCGCACACGATCTTCGCCCTACCGCTCGCCGTCTTCCTCCTGCACAACTTCATGAAGGAGATCCCCGCGTCCCTCGTCGAGGCGGCGCGGGTGGACGGCGCCGGGCACGTGAAGATCTTCTTCCGCATCATGCTGCCGCTGCTGACGCCGGCCATCGCGTCGTTCGGCATCTTCCAGTTCCTCTGGGTGTGGAACGACCTGCTGGTCTCCCTGACGTTCACCGGTGCGACGCCGGACGTCGCACCGCTGACCGTGCGCGTGGCGTCCATGGCGGGCACCCGCGGCGGCGCGTGGGAGATCCTCACCGCGGGCGCCTTCATCTCGATGGTGATCCCGGTGCTGGTCTTCCTCTTCCTGCAGCGCTACTTCGTGCGCGGCCTCCTGGCCGGCTCGGTGAAGGGCTGACGGCCCAGGGAGCCGCCCGCGACGCCCGTAGCCTGGCCCGGTGAGACTCTCGCCGGGCCAGGCCCTTGCCCGGGTGCCGGCGCCGATGCTGTTCGTCGGCTCGGGCCTCGGGCAGTACCTCGGCGCCGGCCTGGCCGCGCGGGTGCTCTTCGACGAGGTCGAGGCCGCGGGCGTCGCCTGGCTGCGCATCGCGGCCGCCGCCGTCGTGCTGGTGGCCTGGCGCCGGCCGTGGCGCGCCACCTGGGACCGGCGGGGGCTGGCGTGGACGGCGGCGTTCGGCCTCGTCCTCACCGGCATGAACGTTGCCTTCTACGTCGCGATCGACAACCTGCCGCTGGGCACGGCGGTCGCGATCGAGTTCGCGGGGCCCGTCGCCGTGGCGGCGGTCACCGGCTCCGGCTGGCGCGAGCGCGCCGGCATCGCGCTCGCCGCGCCGGGCGTGGTGCTCCTGTCCGGCGTGAGCC
>JAEWYD010000183.1 GCA_023462275.1 Actinomycetes bacterium | reverse complement strand
CGCCGGGGGCGCGTCGACGGGGCGGCGGGCGACGAGCGGCGCCGACACCTGGACGACCGGCGGCTGCCAGACCTCCTCGACCGCGGACGCGGCGGCGCCGGCGAGCGCGTCGGCCGACGGGGCGAGCGGGATCGCGGACGCGGTCGCCTCGTTGCCGGCGGACATGTCCCACGTCGTGGGGGCGTCGCCGTGCGAGCGGCGCTTCGGCAGGCCGAGCCCCGTCGTGCCCTCGGTGAGAGCGGCGAGGTCGACCTCCTGGGCCGGGTTCTCGGCGGAGCCGTAGGCGCCCGGTGCCACGTCCTGCACCGCGGCGGGCGCGGGTGCGTAGGCCGTGTCGTGCACGACGGCGGCCGCCTCCTCCGGCAGGACGAAGCCCTGGACCTGGCGCTGCGTCGGAGCGGTGAGCGGGATGGACTGGGGGTCCATGAACAGCACGAGCGGCATGCGCACCGTGACGAGCGTGCCCTTGTCCTCCGGGCCCCGGCTCAGCTCGACGGTCGCGCCGAGACGTGCGGCGATGCGCCCGACGACGTAGAGCCCGAGGCGCTGGGAGCCCAGCACGTCCGACGCCGACGTCTTGGCGATCTTCGTGTTCGCCATCTCCAGCTCCTCGGGGAGCATCCCGAGGCCCTGGTCGTGGATGGTGATGATGACGTGGTTCTCGTCGATGCCCGTGGAGACGAACACCGGGGTGCCCGGGTCCGAGAACACCGTCGCGTTCTCGAGGAGCTCGGCGAGCATGTGCGCGGCGGGCAGGGCGGTGTGGCCGAGCATCAGCGGGTCGACCGGGAGGTCGAGCTGGATCCGCTCGTAGTGCTCGATCTCGGACGACGCCGTCCGGATCACGTCCGACGTCGGCAGCGCCTCGCGCAGCCGCCGGCCGGTGTCGATGCCGGCGAGGACGAGGAGGGACTCCGCGTTGCGGCGCATGCGGGTGGCGAGGTGGTCGAGGCGGAAGAGGTCCGCCAGGATCTTCGGGTTCTCCTCCGAGCGCTCGAGCGCGTCGATGAAGGACAGCTGCCGGTTCAGGAGCACCTGGTCGCGACGGGCGACGTTGACGAACATCTCGGCGATGGACGCACGCAGGGCGGCCTGCTCCTGGGCGACCTCGATGGTCGTCGCGTTCACCTCGTTGAACGCGGCGGCCAGGCGGCCGACCTCGTCGCGCGAGGTGACGGGGATCCGGGTCAGGCGGAGGTCGGGGCCCTGGCCGGGGATGGCCACCTGCTCGACCAGGTGCGGCAGCTCGTCGCGGACCGTGCCGGCCGCCTCGGTGAGGCGTCGCAGCGGGCGGACGATGCCACCGGCGATGGAGAGCGCGGTGACGATGGACAGGATCACACCGGCGACCACCGCGCCGATGGTCAGCACGGCGCCGCGGAACTGGGACGCCTCGACGGAGTTCGCGCGGTCCACGGCCTTGGCGTGCGCCTCGGTCTGGACGGCCTCGACGGTGGCGATCTCGTCGGTCACCGCGTTGGTCCACGCGTCCGTCGTGACGGTCGCGGGCAGCGCCACGCCCTGGGGCAGGGCGATGATCGACGCGCGCATGCGGGTGTAGCTGCCGGGGCCGGTGTCGAGGAGCACCTCGCTCATCTCCGCCTTGAGCTTCAGGCTCGAGGAGAGGTCGGTGTAGATCTCGAGGCGCTTCTCGTCCGCCTTGGTGAACGCGGCGATGAGCCGGTCGGTGTCGAGCAGGCGGCCGCGCGCGCGGACGACCTCGCGACCCAGGGCCTGCTCGTGCTTGTAGTCCTCGATCAGGGACGCGGCGTTGTTCTCGAAGGTCAGCATGCCGGCGACGCCACGGTCGTCGATGCTCGCCGCGATCGTCCCGACGAAGTCGATCATCGTGCCGATCACGTCCGTGTAGGACTTGTCGACGGTGCCGACGGGGACCTGGCCGGCGATCACGTAGGTGCGCGGGGTCTCGAAGTTGCCGAGCTGCAGGGCGAAGTTCGTGAACTCCACCTTGATCTGCGGGTCGAGGGCGCCGAAGTCGATCGTCGCAGCGGTGCCGTTGAACCGGGCGAGGGCGGCGTCCGACCGGGCGCGCGCGGCCTCCGCCTGCTCCTTGAACGGTGCGGCGGCGGTGGCGTTGAGGCTGCCCATCAGCGGCAGGGAGGAGAGTCGCTCCTCCTGGAGGGCGGACACCATCTCGTCCGCGTACTCGAGCGCCTTGATGACGTCCTGCGTCGCCCGCCGCGTCTGCACGTCCTGGATCGACTGCCACGAGACGATGGTCGCCAGGAGGAAGAGCACGAGCACAGGCACGGACAGGGCCGCGAGGACCTTTCCTCGGATGCCCAACCTGCGAAGCATGGCGTCTCCTTCACTGTGCGGCCGGTGCGCACCGCCGCACAACGTGCTGCTTCCCGACAGACGCTCCCATCGACCGCCGCCGTTGGACCAGCATCGGCGCGGAACCGGCCCGGCATTAGGACCTTCGAGCGCCGAGGTCGCGCGCAGCACACGATATCGGCCGTTTTTCACCCGCCTGCAACACTCTGACCATGCGAGCCGTGCACTTCACCCGCCATGGCGGACCGGAGGCCCTGGAGCCGGCCGACGTCCCAGATCCGGTCCCCGCGGCAGGCCAGGTCCTTCTGGCCGTCGCCGCGGCGGGGGTGAACCGCGCGGACGCGCTACAACGGGCAGGACACTACCCCCCACCGGCCGGTGCTCCGCCATGGCCGGGCCTGGAGATCTCCGGCATCGTGGTCGAGGCGCCGCCCGGATCGGCGCTCGCGCCGGGCGACGAGGTGTGCGCGCTGCTCGACGGCGGGGGTTACGCCGAGCGGGTGACGGCACCCGCCGGGCAGGTCGTCCGGGCGCCGTCGGGCGTCCCGCTCGTCGACGCGGCGGCCCTCCCCGAGGCGGCGTGCACCCTCTGGGCGAGCCTCGTCGTGACGGCGGGGCTGCGGCCCGGCGAGACCCTCCTCGTGCACGGCGGCTCGGGCGGCATCGGCACGACGGCGATCCAGCTCGCC
>JAEWYD010000182.1 GCA_023462275.1 Actinomycetes bacterium | reverse complement strand
GCGTCAACGTCGAGGAGAAGCTGCGTCGTGCCGACGAGATCGACCCCGACGTGACCGACGTCGCGCCCGCCGACCGTGCGGTCGCCGACCGTGCGCCCGTCGACCGCACCACCGCCGACCGCACGCTGGCGGACCGCAGGGCGGCGGACGGCGTCGATGGTCGGCACGTCGCCGACGAGGGGCCCCAGCGCCGGAGCGCCTGACGACTGCGTCCGGCGGGAGCGCCGGGCGCCAGCTTCCTCCGAGCCGCAGCGGGACGCCCGCGGCGGCTCGGAATTTGCTCGGACATGGGCAGGTTAATTCGGTCGACTGAGGCCGTCGTTCCTTCGAGACTGACGACCCGCCCCCCGCCGGACGCGACGGGCGGCGTCGCCCCATCGCGACCGAGGGACCACCATGACAGAGCTCTCCTCCCGTGCGCCCGACGCCGCCGAGGTCGACACCGCCGACCTCCCCGCGGCCCCGGCCCGCCCCGACTCGCTCACGCCGCGGGACCGCCGCGCCGTCGGCCTGCTGCTCTTCTCGGCCTTCGTGGTGATCCTGAACGAGACGACGATGGGCGTCGCCGTCCCGCACCTGATGACCGACCTGGCGATCAGCGCCACGGCCGCCCAGTGGGTGAGCACGGCCTTCATGCTGACCATGGCGGTCGTGATCCCCGTGACGGGGTTCGTGATCCAGCGCACGTCCACGCGCCGCACGTTCCTGCTGGCCATGGGCCTGTTCTCGGCCGGGACGCTGATCAGCGCCCTCGCGCCCGGCTTCGCCGTGCTCCTCGTCGGCCGGGTCGTCCAGGCGAGCGGGACGGCGATCATGATGCCGCTGCTGATGACGACGGTGATGACCGTCGCTCCGCCGGCCGCCCGCGGGCGGGTCGTGGGCCGGATCTCCGTCGTCATCTCCGTGGCGCCGGCCCTCGGGCCGACCCTCTCCGGTGCGGTCCTGGAGGCCCTCAGCTGGCGCTGGCTCTTCGTCGTCATGCTGCCCATCGCGCTGACCGCCCTGGTGCTCGGCGCCCTCCGGCTGGAGAACCTCACCACACCCCGGTACGCCCGCGTCGACGTCGGCTCCGTGCTGCTCTCTGCCGTCGCGTTCGGCGGCATCGTCGTCGGCCTCAGCCGGTTCGGGGAGTCCTCGCGCGACGGTGCGGTGTCGGCGTGGGCGCCGGTCGTCGTGGGCGCGGCGGCCCTCTCGCTGTTCATCGCCCGACAGGTGTGGCTGCAGCGCAGCGACTCCGCCCTGCTCGACCTGCGGACCTTCGCGATCCCCGCGTTCACGGTCGGCGTCGGGCTCATGGGCGTCTCGATGATCAGCCTCTTCGGCACGATCATCCTGCTGCCGCTCTACGCGCAGGACGTCCTCGGGCTGCCGTCGCTGACGGTCGGGCTCCTGCTCCTGCCGGGCGGTCTGCTCATGGGCCTGCTGGCCCCGGCGGTGGGGCGGGCGTACGACCGCGTCGGGCCGCGCCCGCTGCTGCTGCCCGGCACCGCGCTCGTCAGCGCCGCCATGTGGGTCACGACCCGCTTCGGCGAGGGCACGCAGCCGTGGCACCTGCTGGCGGCCCACGTGCTGCTCTCCGGCGGGCTCGCCCTCGTCTTCACGCCCCTGTTCACGTCCTCCCTCGGGTCGCTCCCGCCGCGCCTCTACGCGCACGGCAGCGCCGCGATCGGCACCGTCCAGCAGGTGGCGGGTGCGGCGGGGACGGCGCTGTTCGTGACCGTCATGACAGCCGCCGCGCTGGCCGCGGGGGAGCGTGGGGCGTCCGCGGTGAGCGCGACGGCGTCGGGCGTGCACGCCGCCTTCCTCGTGGGTGCCGTCGCCTCGCTCGTGGCCGTGCCGGCCAGCGTCCTGGTGCGGCGCGGCGCCGCGTCGCCCGACGACGGTCAGACGGGTGGCGTGTGAGCGTCCGCGCCGAGCTCGTCGAACTCCGTGACGTGCGTGCGCCAGTACTCGGCGCCGTCGCGGGTGCGCGTCACGAGGCCGGCCTCGACGAGATCCCGGCGCAGCCCGACGGGGTCGGCCGCCAGCTCGGCCAGACGCTGCGTGAGCTCGCGCTCGGGGACCGGCTCGTGGAGCGTGAGCACCCGGCTGGCGACGTAGCGCCACACGAGCTGGCGATCGGCCAGGCGGCGCGGGGCGCGCTCGAGCCGGCCGCGCACGAAGAAGCGCTCGGGGTCGCCGGGGAGGGGCTGCTGGGTGGTCACGCGACCCATGGTGCCCCGCGCGCCCGCCCTCGGCAGCGCGCCGCGGGTGGTGCGGCCCGGACGGCGGGACGATCCTGACGAGGACCGGCGACGAGGAGGCGACATGACGACGTACCCGGTGATCCGCCAGGTGGTGCTCGACACCACCGACGTCCGTGGTCTGGCCGAGTTCTACCGCGAGCTCTTCGGGCTCACGTACCGGCGCGGCGACGAGCCCCCGGCCGACGGCGCCCCCGAGCGCGACTGGCTGGTGCTGCGCGGTGGCGGGGGGTGCGAGCTGGCGTTCCAGCAGGTCGAGGCCCTGCCGCCGGCGACCTGGCCGGAGGGCCCGGTGCCGCAGCAGCTGCACCTCGACACCACGGTGCGGTCGGTGGCGGAGCTGGCGGAGGTGCACGACCGGGCCCTCGAGCTGGGCGCCAGCGTGCTCCTGGACCGCACGGACGACCCCGACGAGCCCCTCTGGGTGTTCGCGGACCCGGCCGGCCACCCGTTCTGCGTCTTCGTGGCCTGACTCCCCCGGCGCAGGTTTCACCCCGGCCGCGATTTTCGTGGTCAGCGCGACGATGAGACGCTGACGCGTGATGGACGACCTCGACGCCCTGCTCGCGGCGGCGCAGGGCGGCTCGAGCGACGCGTTCGCCGGCATCTACGAGCTCCTCGCCGGCCCCGTCGCCGGCTACCTGCGCTCCCGTGGCGTGCGCGACGTCGACGACCTGACCAGCGAGGTCTTCCTCGCCGTGTTCGCCGGCCTCGGGTCGTTCCGCGGCGACGGGCCGCACTTCCGGTCGTGGGTGTTCACGATCGCGCACCGCCGGGCCGCGGACCACTGGCGTCGCGCGGCCCGCACGCCCGCCGTCGCGGAGCTGCAGGCCGACGACGGCGCACCGGTGGTGAGCGCGGAGGCCGAGGCGCTCGACGTCCTGGGCGAGGCGCGTACGCGGCAGCTGCTCGACGGGCTGAGCCCGGACCAGCGCGACGTCCTGCTGCTGCGGGTGGTCGCCGACCTCAGCCTGGAGCAGACCGCCGACGTGCTCGGCAAGACCGTCGGGGCCGTGAAGTCCCTGCAGCACCGCGGCATCGCGCAGCTGCGCGCCGCGCTCGAGGCGGAGGGCGTATCCCGATGACCCACGGCAGCGATGACAGGGGCGTGGAGAACGAGCGGCTCGTCGACGACCCGGCGCTGGGCGCCGAGCCGCGACTGGGCGCGCTCCTGCGCGGCGTGCGGGCGCTCGGCGACGGCCCGACGCCCGCCCCGTCCCCTGCGCTGGCGGCCGTGCTGCGCGGGGAGGTCACGCCCGCCGACGCCGCGACGTCCGAGACCGTCCCTGACGAGCTCGCCGTCCGGCGTCGGCGGGCGGCGCTCCGCGCCGCGAAGATCGCGGG
>JAEWYD010000181.1 GCA_023462275.1 Actinomycetes bacterium | reverse complement strand
CAGCCCAGGTCCGCGCGATGGTGCAGGCGGCCCTGCGCGCGGCGACCACGGCCGACGCCGAGGCGGCACGCCTGGTGCACGCCGCGCTCCAGGCGGTGGACGTGACCGACGGACCTGCGGCCGGCGCACGCGCTTCGACCATGGGCAAGCGCGGCGGGTGGGCGCTGGCGCCCGGGCGCGTCCCGGCGTCGGGCACCCCGCCGGCCGAGGTGGCGCTCTGGTGGGCGGGACTGCCCGTGGCCACCCAGACCCTCCTGCTGAGCCGCCACCCCGAGCGCCTCGGGAACCTGGACGGGATCCCGCTGCCCACGCGGATCCTGGCCAACCGTGCGGTGATCGTCGCGACGCTAGCCCGCGAGCGGGAGCTGGCGGAGCGGCTGACGGCCCGCCTGGCGGCCCTCGCGGGGGGCGACCTGCCGGCACGCGCCGTCGTGCTCGCGGAGCTGCGCGCGTGCGGCGACCGCATCGCCCGGTACGAGGACCTCATCGCCGAGCCGACGACGATCGGCTGGGATGTCGCGGGCTCTCCGGTCACGGCGCCCGGCCACCAGGTGGTCCTGTTCGATCCCGACGGGGGCCGGTTCGCCGAGGTGGCCGGCAGCATCGGCCCGGCGACGACGTCCGTGGCGATCCTCGTCGGCGGCACCGGCACGGACCTGGGGAACATGGACGGCCAGTACGACCGCGCCATGGGGTTCGTCGAGGCCGCCCGCCCGCACGGCAGCCTCGCGGTGGTCACCTACCTCGGCGGCGACATGCCGCAGGACCTGGACGCGGCGTCGAACCACGCCGCCCGCGTCATCGGGCCGCGGCTGGTCGACTTCGCCGCCGGTGTGGACCGGCCCGCCGGCGCCACCCTCACCGCCGTGGGCCACTCCTACGGCGGGTCGGTCATCGGCGCGGCCGAGGCGGCCGGGCTGGTCGTCGACCGCGTGGTGCACGTGGAGTCCGCTGGCGCAGGCCCGGACGTGCGCGGCGTCGGCGACTACGCCCACCCCGCGACCGAGCGCTTCTCGATGACGGCACCCGGCGACCCGATCGCCGTCGTCCAGGGACGCCAGCTGGGCGGCATCGGCCACGGCGCCGACCCCGACCTGCTCGACGGCGTCACGCGGCTCGAGACGGGCTACATGCGGGCGGGCGACCCGTCGTCGGGGCGCATCGACGGGCCGTGGTCCCACTGCGGTGTGTTCCACGAGGGCTCCACCGCGTGGCGCAACATCCTCGACGCGATGACGGGCGCGCCCGTGCTGCGGGAGGGGGCGGTCCCGTGACGCCGACGCCGTCGCGGGTCCGCCCCGGACAGCCCCCGTCAGATGAAGAACGCGCCGTTGGACTCGTTCGCCTCGCCGAGGAACGTCGCCACGCCGCCCAGCTCGACGCCCTCGATGAGGTCGCTCTCGGCGATCCCGAGGAGCTCCATCGTCATCGTGCAGCCGACGAGCCGGACGCCCGATGCCTGCGCCGACGCGATGAGCTCGGGCAGCGACGGCACGCGGTTGCGGCGCATCACGCGCTTGATGAGGGCCGGGCCGCCCCCGAGCATGTTCATGGTGGACAGCGGCAGCTTGTCCGCGCCCGCCGGCATCATCGCGGCGAACATCCGGTCCATCGCCGACCGCTCCCGCCGCGCCGGCTTCTGCCGCCGCAGCGCGTTCAGGCCCCAGAAGGTGAAGAACATCGTCACCTCGTCGCCCATCGCCGCCGAGCCGTTGGCGATGATGAACGCGGCGATCACCTTGTCGAGCTCGCCCGAGAAGACGACGAACGACTTCTTGTCCTTCAGCCGAGCCGCGGCGGGGGGCACGAAGGCGGCGCGGCCGCCCGGGACCACCGCGGAGGCGACCGGGGCAGGCTGCGCGCCGCCCTTGCGGATGCGAGCGACGTAGCCCGGGCCCTCGGGCGTGATCGACAGGAGGTCGTGACCGTTCTTGCCCGCCCACGCGGGCGCGTCGAGGCGGAACCCGGGGTCGGACACGTGCGCCACCACCTCGTCACCCGGCGTGAGGTCGGCGAACGTGCTCTGCAGCTTCATGATCGGGCCCGGACAGGCGAGACCGGTGCAGTCCAGGTCGACGACGGAGGCGGGCCCGGTGGGGGCCGCGTGCGCGGCGGGCCGGTCGGCCGTCTCGGCGTAGTTGATCACCGGCACCGGCTCGTCGACCTCCGTCGGCGCCACCTGATGGTAGGCGCGGAACGTCGTCGAACCGCCCGAGAGCGTGCTGACGTCCATGAAGCCGCGCTGCACGAGCGCCCGGTACGCGAGGTAGGAGCGGAAGCCGACGGCGCAGTAGAGGCGGATGGGCGTCGAGCGCTCCCACGTCTCGCAGGCCTCGCGCAGCTCACCCAGGGGCACGTTCTCCGCGCCCGGGAGGTGCCAGATGTCGTACTCGTCGCGGCCGCGGACGTCGATGACCCGGGCACCGGCGACGGCATCGGGGTAGTCCTGCGCGTGCCAGAGCCGCAGGTCGCCGCGCAGCACGTTCGCCGCCACGAAGCCGGCCATGTTCACCGGGTCCTTCGCCGAGCCGAACGGCGGCGCGTAGGCGAGCTCGAGCTTCTCCAGGTCGAACACGGTCATCCCGCCGCGCAGCGCCGTCGCGAGGACGTCCAGCCGCTTGTCGACGCCGTCGAAGCCCGCCACCTGCGCGCCGAGGATGCGCCCGTCGTCGGGGGTGAACAGGAGCTTGACGTGCATCATCGACGTGCCGGGGTAGTAGCCGGCGTGGCCGTGCGGGTGCGTCTGCACCGTCTCGAACGGGATGCCGGCCGCCTGGAGCTGCCGCTCGGAGGCCCCGGTCCCGCCGGCCACCATGTCGAACACCTTCACGATCGAGGTGCCCTGGACGTCCTCGAACTCGGTGTCCCGGCCGCAGATGTTCTCCGCCGCCACGCGTCCCTGGCGGTTGGCGGGGCCGGCGAGCGGCACGAGCCAGGACCCGGGCAGCACGGTGTGCTCGACCTCGACGGCGTCCCCCGCCGCGTAGATGTGCGGGTCCGACGTGCGCATGTGCCGGTCGACGACGATGCCCCCGCGGGGGCCGAGCTCGAGGCCGGCCGCCGCGGCGAGCGACGTCGAGGGCCGCACGCCGGCAGCGAGGATCACGAGGTCCGTGTCGAGCACGACGCCGCTCGTGAGCTCCGCGCGCAGCCGCCGCTCCCGGCCGGGCGCGAACGCGGCGGCGGCGGTGCCCAGGTGGAGGGCGATGCCGTGCGCCCGCAGGTAGTTCTCGACGGTCGTCGTCAGCTCGCGGTCCAGGGCGGGGAGCACCTGGTCGGCCATCTCCACGACCTCGACGGCGAGGCCGCGGTGGTGCAGGTTCTCGGCCATCTCGAGGCCGATGTAGCCGGCCCCGATCACCGTGGCGTGCGCAGCAGGGGCGCCGCCGTCGCCGTCGACGGCCGCCTTGATGCGGTCCATGTCGCCGATCCGGCGGAGCACGTGCACGCCGGGCAGGTCGATGCCCGGCAGCGGCGGACGCACCGGGTCGGCGCCCGGGGCCAGCGCGAGGGTGTCGTAGGGCAGGTCGTACTCCTCGCCCGTATCTACGACGCGCGCCCGGACGGTGCGCGCGGCGCGGTCGATGGCGACGGCCTCGACGCCGGTGCGGACGTCGAGGGCGAGCGACTCCGCCAGCGACTCCGGCGTCTGCAGCAGGAGCCGCGAGCGGTCCGCGATGACCTCCCCTACGTGGTAAGGCAGGCCGCAGTTCGCGAACGAGACGTGGTGCCCGCGCTCCAGCACCACGATCTCGGCGAACTCGTCCAGCCGACGGACGCGTGCGGCGATGGACATCCCGGCGGCCACGCCACCGACGACGACGAGCTTCACGACCACTCCCGGTTTCTCACGGTCACCTTGCCCCGTCACCGTATACGGGTGGGGGTATGCAGATCCGGGCTGATGGTCCTGTCCGACGACGACGACGGCGCCGACGCCGGCGCCGGCGCCGCCGAGGCGCCGTCAGCCGGGCGGGTTGACGGCGGGCTCCAGCACGACGAGGGGGATCTGGCGCGTGGTCTTGCGCTGGTAGGCGGCGTAGTTGGCGTGCGTCGCGGTGATGCGCGGCCAGAGCTCGGCCCGCTCGCCGTCGGAGAGGACGCGCGCCCGCATCGGCACGGGCGGGCGGCCCGCGACCGACACGCGCACGTCCGGATTCGCGACGAGGTTGAGGTACCAAGCCGGGTGGCGGTCGTCGCCGCCGCGGGAGGCGACCACGACCAGGGCGTCGCCCAGCTGCAGCGGCGATGTCAGCATCGTCGTCCGCGGCTCGCCCGTGCGGCGGCCCGTCGTCGTGAGCTCGAGCGCCGGCGTCTGGCCGAACTGCCAGCCCCAGCGCCCGCGCGTCAGCGCGATGAGGCCGCGGTGGACGCCGTTCATCAGGCGCATGCTCAGGTCGCTCGGCACGGGTTCCTCCAGTGGTGGGGTGCTCCCGCCATCGTCACGCCTGCCGCGCCGCCGCGCGCGGGGCGACGACAGGGACCTGCGTCCCCGGGGGGCCGGGTGCACCGGGTGCACTGTGGGCGCGGCGGCGCGTGCCGCGACGCCCGGGTGGGGAGGTGCACGTGGCCGGCTACGCCGTCGTCGACCTCGAGACCACCGGCCTCTTCCCGGGCGGCTCGGACCGGATCGTCGAGGTCGCCGTCGTCCACGTCGCGCCCGACGGGACGCCGGAGGGTTCCTGGACCACCCTCCTCAACCCCGGTCGCGACCTCGGGCCGCAGCACATCCACGGCATCGCCGCGGCCGACGTCGTGCGCGCCCCGCGGTTCGAGCAGGTCGCGGCGACGCTCGCGGACCTGCTCGACGGCCGCGTGTTCGTCGCGCACAACGCCTCGTTCGACATGCGCTTCGTCCGCGCCGAGTACGCCGCCCTGGGGGTCGACGTGCCGGTCGTACCGGAGACGTGCCTGTGCACCCTGCGCTGGGCCGGCCGTCTGCTCCCGACGGCGCCGCGCTCGCTCGCCGGGTGCTGCGCGCACGTCGGCATCCCGCTGGTCGGCCAGCACGCGGCCCTCGTGGACGCGACTGCGACCGCCGCCCTGCTCGGCCACTACCTGGGCCTGCTCGGCGCGGCGGGCGCCGACGCCGACGACTGGTGGCGCACCGTCGAGCTGGCCGAGGGCGTCTCGTGGCCGGCCCTGCCGGGGCTGCCCGCCGACGACGTCGCGTGCTGCCACCGCGGCGCGGCGGCGGCCGAGGCGGAGGTGCCGTTCCTGGCGCGGATCGTGGAGCGGCTCCCGGCGTCCTGCGGGCCCGCGGAGCACCAGGAGTACCTGGCCCTGCTCGACCGGGCGCTGCTCGACCGGTTCCTGTCGGTGCGGGAGCGGGACGCGCTCGTCGCGTTCGCCAACGGCGTCGGCATCGACCGGGCGGTGGCGTCCCGGCTGCACCGCGACTACCTCGCCGGGCTGGCGCGCGAGGCGGTGCGCGACGGCGTGGTCACCGAGGGGGAGGTCGTCGACCTGCTGCACGTCGCCGAGCTGCTCGCGGTGGAGAAGGAGGATGCCCTCGCCGTCGTCGAAGCGGCGCGGCTCGCGTCCGGGGCCGTGCACGCGTGCGGCGGCGCGACCGCGGAGCCGGGCCCGACGCCGCTCCCGCGATTCGCCCTCCGGCGCGGCGACCGCGTCGTCTTCACCGGCGACATGGACCGACCGCGCGAGGAGTGGGTGCGCACGGCCGCCGACGCCGGCCTGGTGCCCTGGCCGTCGGTCACGCGCGCGGTGGCGCTCGTGGTGGCGGCCGACCCGGACACGCTCTCCGGCAAGGCGCGGCGGGCCGCGTCGCTCGGCATCCCGATCGTCACCGAGCAGGCGTTCGCCCGGATGCTCGAGCGCCTGTAGCTCAGTCCCCGAGCGCCACGCCGTCGACCAGCCACTCGCCGTCACGCTTGACGAGCGTGTAGTCGAAGGCCTCCATCCGCGGCGTGCCGCCCTCGGCGTAGGCGACGTTCTCGAGGGTGCGCAGGACCGCGGTGGTGCCGTGCACGTCGACGTCGGTCACGGGCACGGTCCCGAAGCCCTGCGGCCCCTGCGAGGTGGTGACGAACGCCTCGAAGTCGTCGCAGGTGACGACGCCGAGCTGGGCCCGGAAGTTCTCCGTCGTCCCGTCGAGGTACGCCTGGCAGTCGTCGTTGCGCAGGGCGTCCTGGACGTCCTCGAAGGCCCCGCGGATCTCGGTCTGCGTCTGCACCACCTGGACGGCGGCCAGCACGATGAGGACTCCGATCAGGCTGCACACGGCGCCGACGATCGTCCCGGCGATCGCGAGGCCACGGCCCTTGGCCGGGACCCGTCCGCGCTGCACCCGGACGAGAGCGACGATCGACAGCACGAGACCGACCGGCGGGACGATGAACGCCAGGACCAGGCCGACGATCGCAAGGGTCGACGTCCCCGGCTGGGCGGGCGGGACCGGCTGACCGTAGTAGGGCTGCGGTGCGTAACCGACGGGCCCGCCGTACCCGGGCTGGTTGGCGTAGCCCACCGGGGCCTGGGGCGCGTAACCCACCGGGGCCTGCTGGCCGTAGCCCATCGGGGCTTGGGACCCGTAGGCACCCTGCGGCTGCGCCGCATACGGCGAGTCGGCCTGGGGCGGCACGTACGGGGACTCGGCCTGCGGCCGCCCCTCGGCGGGCACCGCCCACCCGGGCTGCCCGCCGCCCTCACCCGTGCCGTCGACGTGATCCATGACCGTTCCCCCGCTCCTCGAACCCGCCCTGGGCAGGACAACCGTAGGGATGAGTGCGCCCGCCTCCTAGGGCCGATCGGGCGGCGATCCGGCGTCCGCCCGAGCACGCGACGCGCCTTCGCCCGCTCGCGCCCGCCACCGGCGCCACTCACCGCAGCCAGCACCGCTCGCTGCGGTCGCCCTCGGCCCAGCTCTCCGCACTCGGCGACTCGTACCTGCCGCCCCACCGCTCGGGGACCCGGGAGTTCACGAGCTCCTGGCACCGCTGCCCGCCCGGGCTCGATGCGTCCTGGCTGCCCGGGTACGGCCCGTCCGGGACCTGGTTGCGGAACCCCAGCTCCCACTGCGCCCGCTGCGTGCACGGGACCGCCACGTTGCCCGGCGGGTCGTACCACGGGCCGTAGACGAACGCCGGGTGCTGCGTCTCGAGGCAGAGCCGGTACTCGTCAGCGAGGCCGGGAAGGAGGGCGTCGGCGCTCGCGGGGAGCAGCTCCAGCGTCATCGGGCTCAGCGGCCCGAGCGCCGCCAGCACCACGTCGCACCGCACCCAGCGCGCCCCCGCGGCCCACTCGCGCGGCGTCGGGAAGTACCAGAGGGACGTCACCCGGCTGCCCTCGCGCAGGCCGACGCCCTCCCAGCCCGGCGCCCTGCACGCCGTCGCGACGGCGGCGAGGTCCGCACCGGCCAGGGCGAGGTTCCCGTCGTCGTCGGGCGCGTAGGGGAAGTCGGCGGGAAGCTGCCCGACGACGAGCGTGATCGCGGTGTGCTCGGCCGCGCAGTCGACCGGCGCGCCGCCCCGCCACCAGCCGCGGCTGGTCGCCCCGACGTCCACGC
>JAEWYD010000180.1 GCA_023462275.1 Actinomycetes bacterium | reverse complement strand
GCACCGCGCACGACGCCGCGGCGCCCTGGCCGGCGCCCGCACCCAGCCGCAGCGGCGCATCGACCGGCAGGCCGAGCACGGCGCGCGCGTGGAGGGCGAACTCCGACAGGTCCTGCGACACGAGCGTCACGAGCCCGGTGTCGTGCGGGCGGGGCGACACCTCGGAGAACAGCACCCGGTCGCCCACCACGAACAGCTCGACGCCGAAGACGCCCCAGCCCCCCAGGGCCCCGGTCACGGTCGCGGCGACACGCTGCGCCTCGGCCAGGACGCCGTCGGGCAGCGCGGCCGGCTGCCACGACTCGCGGTAGTCACCGTCCACCTGCACGTGCCCGACGGGGTCGCAGAAGACCGTGCCACCCACGTGCCGCACGGTCAGCAGCGTGATCTCGGAGTCGAACGCGACGAAGCCCTCGACGATGCAGCGGGCGACCGCGCCCGAGCCGGCCGTCCGCCCGCCCGTCTGCGCGTACTCCCAGGCGTGTGCGACGTCGTCGGGCGTGCGGACCACCGACTGGCCCTTGCCGGACGACGACATGACTGGCTTCACCACGCACGGCAGGCCCACGGCGTCGACCGCCGCGTGGAGCTCATCCAGCGAGTCGACGAAGCGGTAGGGCGAGGTCGGCAGGCCCAGCTCCTCGGCCGCGAGGCGCCGGATGCCCTCGCGGTCCATCGTGAGCCGCGTGGCGCGCGCCGTCGGGACCACCCGCATCCCGGCCGCCTCCATCTCAACCAGCACCCCCGTCGCGATCGCCTCGATCTCGGGCACGACGACGTGCGGCGCCTCCGCCGCGAGCACCGTCCGCAGCGCGTCCGCGTCGAGCATGTCGACGACGTGCGCCCGGTGGGCGACCTGCATCGCGGGCGCGTCGGGGTACCGGTCCACCGCGACGACCTCCGCGCCCAGGCGCTGGAGCTCGATCGCGACCTCCTTGCCGAGCTCGCCGGAGCCGAGGAGGACGACGCGGGTGGCGCCCGGCGTCAGCGGCGTCCCGAGGGTCACGGTGCTGGTCATGCCCGCATCCTGGCACCGCCCGGGCGCGCCCCCGGACGCGGCGGCTACTCCACGCCCCGCCAGGCCTGGACCACGCGCAGCCGCCCCGCGGTGTGCAGCACCGAGCGCGCGTAGAGCCGCGCGCTCACGCGGACGAGCACCACCGCGGTCACCGCCACCAGCAGGGCCGACACGTACGGCTCCCACGGCTCGGCGGTGCCCAGCAGCACGCGGGCGGGCATGAGGAGCGGCGCGGTCACGGGCACGTACGAGAGCACGGCCCGCACGCTGTCGTCGATCGGCAGGATCGCCGCGAAGAGGGCCACCACCACGAGGATCTGCATGAGGGCCGTGGTCGAGCTGAGGTCCTCCACGCGGGCCGCCAGCGAGCCGCCGACCGCCCACAGGCACGACAGCATGACGAAGCCCAGCAGGAAGAACGCCACGAACCACCCGGAGGCGCCCACGAGCTGGCCGAGGAACGCGCGCTGGCCCGCCACGACGGCGCCCGCCATCCCCGCGCCGACCACGACGACCACCTGCACCAGGGCCATCAGCGTCGTCCCGACCACCTTGCCGGCGAGCAGCCAGCGCACCGGCATCGCCGCCACGAGCAGCTCGACGACGCGGGACTGCTTCTCCTCCGCCACGCTCTGCGCGATCGACATGCCGAAGGTGAGCACCGAGACGTAGAAGAGGAACGCGAAGGCGAGGATGAGCAGCTCGGGCGCCAGGGTGCCCTCGCGCCGCGGGGCGATGAGCTCCACCTCCGGCCCCGCCGGCCGCGTCAGCGCCGTGACCTGGGCCGGGGTGAGGCCGCCCTCCTGCGCGGTCTGCGCCACCTGGAGCTGGCTCGTCGCGGCGGTGACCAGGGACTCCAGCTCCGGCGCCACCTCGTGCAGCCCGACCACGCGCACGTCGGCCGGGTCGTCGCCCGTCACCACGGCGTCCACGTCCCCGTCCCGCAGCAGGCGCTCGACGTCCACCTCGGGCTCGGCGGTCACCCAGGTGACGGTGGCGGCGTGCAGGGCGCCGACGTCGATGAGGGCGTCCGGGAGGGTGGGCGGCTCGCCGTCGTCGTGCGCCTGGGCGCCGAGGCGCGCGGCGAGCTCGACGACGTCGAGGGCGGCCGAGCCCTGCACGGCCACCCGGAAGCTCGGCTCGCGCTGGCTGAGCAGCCCCGGCACGACGGTCGCGACGGCGACCAGCGCGAGCATGAGGACGGTCGTCCAGATGAACGCGCGGTCGCGCAGCTTCACGGCGACCTCGCGCCGGGCGACGACGGCGATCGCGGTGGCCGCGCGGCGCTGCGGGGCGGGGCTCATCGCACGACCTCCCGGAAGATCTGGGCGAGCGTCGGGCGCACGACGGCGAGCTCGCGCACCCGGCCGCGCGCCTGGGCGGCCGCCAGCAACACCTGCTCGTCGGCGCCGTCCGGGAGCTCCACCACGAAGACGCGACACGCCGGCCCGGCGTCGTCGGCGGCGGACGGGTCCTCGGGCACCAGGGACGCGCCGGGGACCTCGCCCACGACCTGCGCGACGACGTCGCGTCCGGCCGGGTCGCGCGCGTCGGGCGCCGCGTCGGGTACGGCGTCGGGTGCCGCGTCGGGTGCCGAGTCGACGTCGAGGACGACCCGGTAGCGGCGCCCGGACCGACCGGCGCGCAGCTCGTCGGCCGAGCCGGCGGCCACCACGCGGCCCTCGTCGATGATCACCACGTCGTCGCACAGCCGCTCGACCAGCTCGAGCTGGTGGGACGAGAACAGCACGGGCACGCCCGCGGCCGCGCGGTCGCGCAGCATCCCGCCGAGCTCGTCGACGGCCAGCGGGTCAAGGCCCGAGAACGGCTCGTCCAGGACGAGCACCGTCGGGTCGTGCACGAGGGCGGCGGCCACCTGGACCCGCTGCTGGTTGCCGAGCGACAGCGTCTGCAGCAGGTCGTCGGCGTGGTCCTCGAGGGCGAGCGCGCCCAACAGGTCCCCGGCGTGCCGCCGGGCCGTCGGGGCGTCCAGGCCGTGCACGCGGCCCAGGTAGACGAGCTGCTCCGCCACCCGCATCCGGGGGTACAGCCCGCGCTCCTCGGGCATGTACCCGAACCGGGACCGCACCGCCAGCGTCAGGTCGGCGCCGTCGAGAGTGACGTGCCCGGCGTCGGGCGTCAGGACGCCCATGACGATCCGCATGGTGGTGGTCTTCCCGGCGCCGTTGGCGCCGACGAACCCCGTGAGGCGGCCGGGCCGCACGGCGAACGTCACCTCGTCGAGCGCGACGCGGCCACCGAACGCGCGGCTCACGCCGGTGACCTGCAGCTCGCCCACCGCTCCTCCTCGCTCGCCTCGAACCCTACCGACGCGGCCACCCGCCTTCACGCGACTCTCACGGAGGCCGCCCGGGTCACGCACCGGGCGCTCCGACGGCGTCCTCCGGCGCCCCGTACCCTGGGGACGTGACCGCGACGCTCCTGACCATCGCCGGGCACGGCTCGGTGCAGGCCCTCGGACCGAGCTGGCTCGACCCGAACACGATCATCACGAACCTCGTCAGCTGGCTGGGGGCGTGGGCGGTCGTCGGTGTCTGCGCCGTCATCTTCGCCGAGACGGGTCTGCTGATCGGCTTCTTCCTCCCGGGCGACTCGCTCCTCTTCACGCTCGGCATGTTCGTCGGGTCGGGGGACATCGACACGCCCCTCGGGGTGGTCCTGCCGGTCGTGTTCACCGCGGCCGTCGTGGGCAACTCCACCGGGTACCTCATCGGGCGCAGGGTCGGGCCACGCGTCTTCGACCGGCCGGACTCCCGGTTCTTCAAGCGCGAGTACGTCGACCGCACCCATGCGTTCTTCGAGCGCCACGGCGGCAAGGCGATCGTCCTGGCGCAGTTCGTGCCGATCGTGCGGACGTTCACGCCGGTCGCCGCCGGCGTCGGGCGCATGAACTACCGGCACTTCGTCACGTACAACCTGATCGGCGCCCTGCTGTGGGCGGTCGGGGTCACGTCGCTGGGCTACTGGCTCGGCAGCTTCTCGTTCGTCCAGCACAACATCGAGTACATCCTCGTGGGAATCGTGCTGATCTCGGTCGTGCCGATGCTCATCGAGGCGCTGCGCAAAGGCCGCGAGGTCCGCCAGGCCGTGGCGGAGACGGCCGACGCCCCCGCCGTCGACGACGCCGCCGCGCACGAGGCGGTCGAGGGCTGATTCCCCCGGCGCTGTCCCCGGAACGCTGCGCCGCGACGACCTAGGGTGACGGGCGTGGCACGCCGACGCCGTCCCGCTGGCTGGGTCCCCCGTGAGCACGGGGCCTGGGCCATGCTCGTCCTGCCGCTGGCGGTGGGCGCCCTGCGCGGCGGCCCGCGGTGGGTGCACCTGTGGCTGCTCGTGGCCTGGCTGCTCGCCTACCTCGCGTTCCAGGCGACTGCGACGTGGCTGCGCTCGGGCCGCAAGGCACGCTACCGCCCGCCGGTCGTGGCCTACGCGGCGGCCACCGGCGTCGTCGGCGGGGGTCTGCTGCTGGCCGAGCCGCAGCTCGTGCGCTGGGGCGTCGTCTACGCGCCCCTGCTCGCGGTGAGCCTGACGTTCTCCGCCCGGCGCGACGAGCGGGCCCTGGCCAACGACGTCGTCACGATCGCCGCCGCCAGCGTGATGGCCGTCGTCGCGTACGGTCTCGCGCACGACGACGGCGCGTGGCTGCCCGGCACGGCGACCGGCCGCGCCTGGGTCGTGTGCGCCGCGGTGCTCGCGTACCTGGTCGGCACCGCCCTGTACGTCAAGACGATGATCCGCGAGCGCGGGAACCGGGCGATGTACCGGGCGTCGGTCGGCTACCACGCGGCCGCCGCCGTCGCGTTCACGCCGGTCCCGGCCGTGGCGGCGTTCTGCTGGGCGACGACGTTGCGGGCCGCCCTCGTGCCGCGGCGCTGGCCGCGCGCCCGGCCGCTCGCGGTGGGCCTGGGCGAGATCGCCGCGAGCGTGGTGCTCGGGCTGGTGCTGACGCTCGCGCCCCTCTGACGGCGCGCCCGGGCGCCCGGCTCACCGGCCGAAGCCGGGGCCGAACCTGGTCGCGAACACGTGCAGCAGCGTGGCGGCGTCCTGGCGCTCGATCGCCGCGCCGGGGTCGAACCGCGGGCCGCGGGCGGTCTCACGCACGCTGAGCAGGCCCTCGCCGACGGCCCACCAGATCGCCTCGTACGCGGGGTCCGTCGCGCGCACGTCCGTGTAGGGCGAGGCTGCCGGCGGCGTGGACCACGCGGGCTCGCCGAGCACCCGGAACAGCGCGACGGCGACGTCGGCCCGGGTGATCGACCGGTTCGGCAGGAACGCGCCCTTCTGGCCCGCCGTGACCAGCCCCTGCTGCTGCGACCAGACGATGTCGGCGTACGCGGCGTCGCGGGGTCGGACGTCGAGGAACGCGACGGGCGTCGGCGCCTCGACGGGACGGTCCCCGACGAGGCGGTGCAGGAACGTCGCCATCATCGACCGCGAGACGTGCCGGTGCGGCTGGAAGGCGCCGTCACGGTTGAGCGTGGCGATGCCCGCGTCGACCATCCACCGGACGTCGGCGTAGTGCGGGTCGGCCGGGTCGACGTCGGCGATGGTGACGGCCGGCGCGAGCGCGGCGTCGATGCCCGGCGTGACGACGTCCTGCGTCACCACCACGGGGGTGGCGGTGCCGGCGTCGGCGGCTCCGTCGTACCACTGCTCGAGGAAGGCGAGGTCGGGCGAGGCGAAGCGCACGAGCCAGCGCCCGACGGGCAGCCGGAGCTCGTACGTGCCGTCGGCCGCCGTGCTCGTCGTGCGGACGCGGTACTCGGCGTCGGCGTCCTGCGCCGTCACCGTGATGCCGGCGAGCGCCGGACCGCCCGCCCCGGTGACCGTGCCGGCGACGCCGCTCGTCCACTCGAGCCCGGCCTCGAAGCTGAGGTCCTGGCCGGGGCCCAGGGAGACGATCGTGGCCGCCGCGGCAGTCGTCGCGTGCTCGTACCACTGGGTCCCGAGCCCGGCGCCGCCGTAGACGATGCGCCAGCTGTAGCCCGGGGGCACGTCCGCGCACTGGAGCCCGGTGTTGCCGTAGTACCCGGGGTCGCCGTCCGCGGTGATGGCGCCGTCCACGCTGGTCGCCCGGAGGAAGCCCTGCTCGGCGGGCTCGTCGAAGGGCGTCGAGGTGTTGGTGCAGATGCGTGAGGCGCGTTCGACGACGATGTCGACGCCCGCACGGGTCTCGCCCTCGCCGACCGCGACGGGGGTCGCCGCGGCCTGGGTGTAGGCGCCCCCGTACCAACGGCTCGCGAAGCCGTAGTACGAGAGGTCGTCGAAGGTCCGGACGAGGTAGGTCCCGGGCTCCAGGCCGGCGAAGACGTACGTGCCGTCGTCGCCGGCGCGCTCGTACGCGAGGGTTCCCCCGCTGGTCGCGTCGTAGAGCGCGACGAGCGGGTACGCGAGGGGCCCGCCGTCGCGCGCCGCCCGGATGGTCCCGGTGATCGAGGCGTCGGGCGCCGCGTGGGCCGCCTGCGGCGCGAGGGCCAGGACGAGGCCCAGCAGCGCGGCGGCGACGGCCGCCCCCGTCGTGCGG
>JAEWYD010000179.1 GCA_023462275.1 Actinomycetes bacterium | reverse complement strand
TCGCCCGCCGTGGCCGCGCTCACCGACCGCGAGGTGGAGGTGCTGCGCCTGATCGCGCGCGGCCTCAGCAACGACGAGATCGCCGCCGCGCTCGTCCTCGGGCGTGCCACGGTCAAAACCCACGTCTCGAACCTGCTCATGAAGCTCGGCCTGCGTGACCGCGTGCAGGCCGTCGTCTTCGCCTACGAGCACGGCGTCGCCCGCTGACACCCGCCGCGCCGGGCCGGCGCTCATCCTCGCGGCGGAGCGCCGGAATCGTTCCCACGCCTGAGGCGCCGCCCCTGCCCCGCTCCCTAGGTTGGTGACCGGCCCGGCGCAGCCGCCCGGGCACCGACCCGAAGGAGCACCATGCTGCAGGTTGCGGGGCTGGACCGGTCGTTCGGCGACCGGAAGGTCCTCGACGACGTCGGCTTCACCGTCGAGCGGGGCCGCCTCACCGGCTTCGTCGGTGGCAACGGCGCCGGCAAGACCACCACGATGCGGATCATCCTGGGCGTGCTGGCGGCCGACGCCGGCACCGTGACCCTCGACGGCCGCCCGCTGACCCCGGACGACCGCGTCGACTTCGGCTACATGCCCGAGGAGCGCGGCCTCTACCCGAAGATGAAGGTGGCCGAGCAGGTCGCCTACCTCGGGCGCCTGCACGGCGTCGACCGCGGCACGGCCCTGCGGCGCGCGCACGAGCTGCTCGAGCGCCTGGGCCTGGACGCCCGCGCCGACGAGCCCCTCGACAACCTCTCGCTCGGCAACCAGCAGCGCGCCCAGATCGCCGCGGCGCTCGTGCACGACCCGCGCGTGCTCATCCTCGACGAGCCGTTCTCCGGCCTGGACCCGCTCGCGGTGGACGTCGTCGTCGGCGTGCTGGCCGAGTTCGCCGCCTCGGGCGTGCCGGTCCTCTTCTCCTCCCACCAGCTGGACCTCGTCGAGCGGCTGTGCGACGACCTCGTGATCATCGCCGACGGCCGCATCCGCGCCGCCGGCAGCCGGGAGGACCTGCGGGCCGAGTTCGCCGGTTCGCGCTACGAGCTCGTGACCGAGGGCGACGTCGCGTGGCTGCGCGGCGTGCCGGGCGTCGACGTCGTCGACTTCGACGGCGGGTACGCGCTCTTCGACGCGGAAGAGTCGGTGGCCCAGCTCGTGCTGCGCGACGCCGTCGGCCGCGCAGCGGTGCGCTCGTTCGCGCCCGTCCGCCCCAGCCTCGGGGAGATCTTCCGCGAGGTCGTCACCGACGTGCCCGCCCAGGAGGTCCGATGAGCACCCCGACCACGACCCCCGGCGCGCGCCCCGCCGCCGGCGAGCGCCCCGAGCGGCCGGGCACGGTCCGCGCCGCCCTGATGGTGGCCGAGCGCGAGATCACCGCCCAGGTCCGCAGCAAGTCCTTCATCATCTCGACCTGCATCATGCTGGGCCTCGTCCTCGTCTCGATCGTCGCCGGGTACTTCCTGGGTGGCCGGGACTCGACGACGCGGGTCGCCGTCGTGCCCGCGACGGCCGGCGTCGTCGCCGGCGTGCACGGTCTCGACCCGGTGGACGCCTCCGACGCCGACGCCGCGGAGCAGCTCGTCCGCGACGGTGACGTGACGGCGGCGGTCCTGCCCGACGCCGGCCCCATCGGCTACCGCCTCGTCGCGCTCGACGAGCAGCCGACCGACCTGGTCGCGACGCTGTCCGTGCAGCCGAAGGTGGAGCTGCTCGAGCCCTCCGACGCCGACGAAGGCCTGCGCTACCTCGTCTCCTTCGGCTTCGGCCTGGTGTTCCTGATGTCGGCCGCGAGCTTCGGCTCGACCATCGCCCAGAGCACGGTGCAGGAGAAGCAGAGCCGCGTCGTCGAGCTGCTGCTCGCGGCCGTGCCGAGCCGCGCCCTGCTCGCGGGGAAGATCCTCGGCAACAGCGCGCTGGCTTTCGGCCAGACCGCGGCGATCGCCGCGATGGCGGTGGTGGGGCTGGTGGTCACGGGCCAGGACGACGTGCTGGGCATGCTCGGCTCGCCGCTCGTGTGGTTCGTGCTGTTCTTCCTCGTCGGGTTCGTGCTGCTCGCGTCGCTCTACGCGGCGAGCGCGTCCCTGGTGTCCCGCATGGAGGACGTCGGCACGGTGCTCATGCCCGTCACGATGCTGGTGATGACCCCGTACTTCCTCGTCATCTTCTTCAACGACAACGACGTGGTGCTGCGGATCATGTCCTACGTGCCGTTCAGCGCACCCGTCGGGATGCCGGTGCGGCTGTTCCTCGGGCTCGCGCAGTGGTGGGAGCCGCTGATCGCGCTCGCGATCCTCGCGCTCACGACCGTCGGCGTCATCGCCGTCGGGGCCCGCATCTACCAGCGGTCGCTGCTGCGCATCGGCCCGCGGGTGAAGCTGGCCGAGGTGCTCAAGGAGCGCTGAGGCGCCCCGCCGGGGGCCCGATCCCCCGGGGGATCGGGCCCCCGGGGGATCGCCGACCGGCCCGGGACTGCCGGTACCGTCGCGCTGACCCGCCCATGGATCGAGAGGACACCAGTGCGTCGCCGCCGTGCCGCCGCGTCCGTCATGGCAACGCCCAGCGTTCCCGCGGGCACCTTTCGGCCGGGTCGCCGCGCGTGGACCTCCGCCGGTGCGATCCTGCCGGTCACCGCCATCGTCGCGATCACGGGATGTGCGCTCGCCGCAGGGCTCTCCCAGGGCTGGGCCCAGCGCGTCATCACGCCGGCCGTCCTCGTGGTCGTCGTCGTCGGCGGACTTCTCTGGAACCGCCTCGGCGGCGCCGAGGCGACCCACGGCCGGGTTGCGTCCGCGCGCGCCGCGTGGGCTGGGTCTGCGGCGGGTGTAGCCGTCGAGCCCGACGGCGGCGCGGACCCGCGGGACGTGGTGCTCGCCCTCCCGCGCGGCTGGCGGGTCGACGTCGCTCGGGGCAGGCTCCGCCTTGCGGTGGCAGGGGTGCCGGTGCGGACCGAGACGTGGGTCCTGCGCGCGGCGGGCGGGTCGCGGCGTGCCCCGCGACGCCGCGAGGTCGTGGCCGCCGATGCACCTACGGGCGCCGCACGGCTCTGGGTGGAGATCGGTAGGGCCGCCGATCCGATGCTCGTCACACCCGCATGGGCGGGCTGCGGCCCGTCGGACGAACCCGACTGGGGGCCAGCGGTGTGTGAGCGGGTCGCCCGGCACGAGGACCTGCTCGCGGCCCTCACGATCGGCGACGACCGGGTCGTCCTGCTCGCGCTCGACGACCCCCGCCCCGCGACGACGGTGGCACGCGCCCAGCTGGTGAGCGACGTGGCCTCGCTGATCCGCACGTCGTAGTGCGCCGTCGGTGACCGCTGCCCCCTGGGGTGCGCGTCCTCGCCACCCGTGCGTGCACGGGCGCTGGGTCCGGGACCCGCGCCGCCTCAGAGGTCGGCGGGGTCCACGAC
This sequence comes from Actinomycetes bacterium, assembly GCA_023462275.1. Lineage (GTDB taxonomy): Bacteria > Actinomycetota > Actinomycetes > Actinomycetales > Cellulomonadaceae > Actinotalea. The sequence goes on along the minus strand of JAEWYD010000179.1, from coordinate 43,622 downwards.
GAAGTCCATGGCGTCGGTGACCTCGCCACCCACGGCCCCGTGCACCGCGCGAGCGACGGCGACGACCATGGGGGCGGCCCGCCCCCGCGCCACGCGGTGCATCGGCGACGGGCGCTCCTGCTCGGCGTCCTCCAGGTCGGCCGGCTCCCACCGGACCCGGTACGCGACCGCCCCGCGGGACGCCCAGGGCAGGGCGGCGATGACGGGCGGGAGCGTCGTCTCGCCGCTGATCTCGAGGGCGAGCATCCCGTCGAGCTCGAGGTCCGCGAGCGCGCCGTAGGCCGTCATCGGCTCGGGGTTCTCCATCGCCTGACGGTCGAACTCGTCGGCCGCGGCGTGCAGGGTCGCGCGCTGCTCCGGCGTCAGGGCGCCTGCCCCGGGCGCGGGGGACGCCCCGATGTCCGACGGCGGCCCGTACCACCGGCCGCTCGGCAGGTTGAGCTGCGCTCGCGGGACGGCCTGGCGCATGACAGCGAGGGCGGCGTCGGGGTCGAGCCAGAGGTCGCTCCACACGGTGAGGTCGATCGCCGCCGCCGGCTCGGGCGACAGCAGGGCGCCGGGGCTCCCGTCGCGCTCGGCGATCCGGACCGCACCGCCCAGCCGCCGGGCCGCGTCGAGCGCCCAGAGAAGCACGCGCTCCTCGTCGCGCACGGGCAGGCCGGCGGGGAACGCCCGGCGCAGGCCGAGCCGGTCGCCGCCGTAGGGCGCCGGGGGGTTGCCCCGCTCCACGGGCGCCTCGAGCAGGTACGCGAGGCCCGGGGGCAGGCCCGTGTCGGCGGCGATCTCGCGGTCGACGCCGTACGGGCCCAGGAGGCGGCTGTGACGGGACAGCCGGAGTGCGCGCGGGCCGCCACCGGCCGGGGTCGCGGCGGTGCCCGGGGTGCCGGCGTCGGGCGTGCCTGCGCCTGAGGTGCCCGTCGTGCTGGCCGTTGCGCTGCCCGGGGTTGGGCCGGTGCCGGGGTCGGCCGCCTCCCACTGCGCGCGGGGGAAGCGGCTCCGGGCGAGGATCTCGACGACGCTCGGGACGGCGTCGGCGGGCAGCGCGAGGACGTGGTGGCCGTCGGTCCGGTCCAGCGGGGGCAAGGCCATGGGGGCAGCCTAGGTCGGGAGCGCGGCCCGCGGTGGACCGCTGCCGGCCCGCACCACCGCTGCCGTCTCGCGCCACCGCTGCCGGCCCGCACCACCGCTGCCGGCCCGCACCACCGCTGCCGCTGGAGCGACAGCGCTCGCGCCGTCCGGCAGTGCTCACGCCGTACGGCAGCGCCCGCCTCAGATGCGGGTGCGGTGGAAGCCCTGCGCCGACCGGGACGCCGTCGGGCCGCGCTGGCCCTGGTAGCGGGACCCGTACCGCGCCGACCCGTACGGGTTCTCGGCCGGAGACGAGAGCTGGAAGAAGCACAGCTGCCCGACCTTCATGCCGGGCCAGAGCTGGATCGGCAGCGTGGCCACGTTCGACAGCTCCAGGGTCACGTGTCCCGTGAACCCCGGGTCGATGAAGCCCGCCGTCGAGTGCGTGAGCAACCCGAGCCGACCCAGGGAGGACTTGCCCTCGAGGCGCGCGGCGACGTCGTCGGGCAGGGTGACCTGCTCGTAGGTCGACGCGAGGACGAACTCGCCGGGGTGCAGGACGAACGGCTCGTCACCGCCCACTTCCACCAGCCGCGTGAGCTCGGGCTGGTCCGCGGCCGGGTCGATCACCGCGTACTTGTGGTTGTCGAAGAGGCGGAAGTACTTGTCCAGGCGCACGTCGACGCTGGACGGCTGCACCATCGCCGGGTCGTAGGGATCGAGGACGACGCGGCCGGAGTCGAGCTGGGCGCGGATGTCGCGGTCGGAGAGCAGCACGCGGCCACGGTAACCACCTCGCAAAGTGGAGCGAACCTGTCGCGACACGCTGGCGTGTCGCGGCACCTTCGCTCCACTTTGCGGAGGGAGGGGGTGGGGGGTTCGGGTGGGGGTGGGGCAGACGCGACGCGAGGCCCCTCGGAGTAAGCGTCCGAGGGGCCTCGCATCGGCCGTCGAGCCCGGTCCGGTCTCCCGGTCCTGGCCCCGCTCTGGCGTTGCGGCTGACCAACCACCCGGTTGCCCGGGCCGTCGATCGATGACGACCAGCCTTCCGGTCCGTTCGGACACCTGCGGCGCCATCCGCAGTCCCCTCGGGTTGCCCCGACGAGGTGGTCCACCGTTCTCCGGTCAGCCTGGCGAGCCTTCGGAGCCTCGTCGGACCAGGTCGCCCCGATCCTCTGATGCCCTCCGGCGTCGCCGTTGGGTGAAGTTCTAGACCCGGGTGAGAGCGCGTCGCAAGGCCTTCCGCACGCGACTTTTGCGGGCCTCGACGTCCACACCGCTGTCCACAGGCGCCGGTGTTCGTGCGGCGGAGTGCGCACATCCCTGTGGACAAAAGTTGTGCACGCGGGCGCCTCCTCGGGGAGCGGCGGAGCGTTTGCGACGCATGCTGTCGCGAACGCTCCACGGCCCGGCGACAGGGGCGCGGCGACGGCGGGGCGGCGGCACGGCCAGCGTGGCGGCGGGCGGGTGCTCCCGCCGGCGCCCCGGCTGGTGTAGAACGCGTGCACAGGGGTACGCCGGCGTCAGGAGACCGCGATGAGCACTGCCCGTCCGACCGGCCGCGCGCCACGCGGCGAGGGCGGCCCCGGCCGCGCGGTCCTGATCGTCGCCGCCATCCTCGTGGTCCTGGTCGGCATCCTCATCTACCTGTTCGCCCGGCCCAACACGCTGAGCGACGGTGACACCGCGACGCCGGGTCTCAGCCCGACGCCGACCGCCGCCGCGACCACCCCTGCCGCCGCCACCGCCCCGCCGAGCCCCACGCCGACGCCCGCCGCCAGCCCGACGCCCACGCCCGAGGACAGCGTCGTGCTCAGCGCGGCTGGCATCGGGGACGTCGCGATCGGCACCCCCGACGCGCAGGCGGCGCTTGAGGCGATGTTCGGCCCGCCCGGTCGGCAGGAGCCGGGCAACACCGAGTGCGGCGGGCCCGACGACATGACGTACGTCTGGTGGGGCGACCTCAAGGTGTCGTTCACGGGGGGCGCCCTGTACGGCTGGGGGCTGCGCAGCACCACCGTGCCCGACGGCGTCGTGACGGCGAGCGGCATCGCGGTGGGCGACCCGTACGCCGACGTCGTGGCGCTGCCGGGCGCGGCGCCCGAGTACCAGGAGGCGTACGGACGGGTCATCACGAACGTCGACGGCGTGCACTACTGGAGCAGCGAGGGGTCCGACCCGGCCGCCGTCACCGTCTTCGACATCGAGGTCAACCCTGTGGTCTGCGGCTGAGAGGTGGCGCGTCGTCGGCCCATCGGTCCGGCCGCGGTGGGGCCGCGCTGCCCGACGGCGGAGCCGCGGCTGTGAGAGGGGTGGCGGACCCGGTATCATCGTCGGGCACGCCCGAAGGGCGGCGTTCGCGGGTGTAGTTCAATGGTAGAACTTCAGCTTCCCAAGCTGAGAGCGCGGGTTCGATTCCCGTCACCCGCTCCATCGTTTCCGCAGGTCAGAGCGTTGTGGACGCTCTGTCGGACCTCTCTGGGACCCTTCTGATGGTCGGCTCGTGCCATAACGTGCCATAGCGAAGTGGGATCCGACCATGACGACCGCGACCACTGTCCGACGCCACCGACGTGCCTCCGGCGCCGTCCGCCGACTGCCCTCGGGGAGGTGGCAGGCCCGGTACACGGGACCGGACGGCGCGCTGCGCACCTTGGGGACGTTCCCGACGAAGGCCGAGGCCGACCAGGAGCTTGCGCACGAGGTGTCTCGGATGGCGCGCGGGGTCTGGCGGGACCCGCGACTGGGCGAACAGCCGCTCGGGGAGTGGTTCCGCGGGTGGATCGCGACGCGGGCTGATCTGGCGCCGAGCACGCGGGCGTTGTACTCGCAGCTGCTAGAGCGGTGGATCGATGCCGAGGTGCCCGTGGTGGGCGGAGCACGGCCGCGGGCGGTTCGGCTGGGGGCGCAGTCACTGGCGTCGGTGACGCCGGCCGCAGTGCGGGAGTGGGACGCCGCCGTGCTGGCGGAGGCCTCGCGGCGGGCAGGCGAGCGGTGGTCGCGGGCGGCGTCGACGCCGAAGCGCATCAACGCGGCCATCCGTGCATGGGCGCTGGAGAACGAGCGCGCGGTCGCGGTGACCGGGCGGATCCCGGCCGAGCTACGGGAGGCGTGGCTCGAGGCGACCGGCGGCGTGGTCGTGGATCCGCGCGCGGAGCGCCGGAACCTCGGCCGGACCGAGGCCGCACAGGCGTACCGGCTGCTGCACACCGGGATGGCCCAGGCTGTGTCCGACGGGCTGATCCCGGCGAACCCGTGCGCGATCAAGGGTGCGAGCCAGCGCGACTCGCGGCACCGGACCGAGCGTCGGGTGCTGGCTCCGGACGAGCTGTGGGCGCTGGCCGAGGCGATGCCCGAGCGCTACCGCGCGGCGGTCGTGGTGTCGTTCCTCTCGGGGCTGCGGGCAGGAGAGCTGTTCGCACTGCAGCGGAAGCACGTGGATCTCGCCGCGGCGACGGTTCGCGTCGAGCAGTCACTCGCGCGATCGGGCACCGGTGACGCTGGACGGTTCTCGGCGACGAAGTCCCGCGCCGGCCTTCGGACCGTCGCCCTGCCCGCGGTCGCCGTCGAGGTGCTCGGCGAGCACATGGCGCGCTTCACGCCGGAGCGACGCGACGCGCTCCTGTTCGGCACGGCGTCGGGCCGCCCGCTCACGAGCGGCAGCCGCTCCACGATGTTCGCCCGCGCCCGTCGCACCATCGGCCGCGACGACCTCACCTGGCACGACCTCCGCCACTCGGCGCTGACCCTCGTGGCTCTCACCGGCGCGACGCTCCCCGAGCTCATGCAACGCGCCGGCCACTCCACGCCGCGCGCGTCCCTCCACTACCAGCACGCCGCCGACGACGCCCAACGGCGGATCGCTAAGCGCCTGGACAGCTTCATTGAAGACGCGAGCCACGCCGCCCGCCGTCACGCAGCGGTGGCCACGTCCACCACGCGCGTCCCGACCTCAACGCCCGGCCGCGCCCGATAGGCTCAGCGAAGCGGCCGAGGTGCGCGACAAGGCGACGAACGTACCGAGGGGGTGAGGAATGGCGACTAACGACCAGCTCAAGGCGCTCGTGAAGAGCCACGCCGACGGTGATGACCCCCAGTTCTATGCCGTGGCGATGCAGGTCGCCGCCAAGGCGGCTCGAGCTGGTCAGGCCAAGTTTGCCCAGGAGCTCCGCGATATCGTCGATGATCTGCGGAACCGTGGAAACGCCGCGTCCCGCGTGGCGTCGATCGTGCCCCTCACCCAGCCGAGGGGAGAGCTCGCCGCCCTCCTAACTGTCACCTACCCGGACGCACGCCTCGGCGACCTCGTCCTGTCCGACGAACTAGCCGGGCGCCTGAGGCACGTACTGCTCGAGCAGCGTCAGCGTGACAAGCTCGCACGCCATGGCTTGCGGCCGGCCCGCCGCCTGCTGCTGACGGGCCCGCCCGGGACAGGGAAGACTTCGACAGCCCGCGTCATCGCTGGTGAACTCGGGCTTCCGCTCTTGGCAATCCGGCTTGACTCGATCATCACCAAGTACATGGGCGAAACGGCAGCGAAGCTTCGCCTGATCTTTGATGCCCTCGTCGAGACTCGTGGCGTGTATCTCTTCGACGAGGTCGACGCACTAGCGGGTGATCGTGCGGCACCCAACGACGTCGGCGAGATCCGTCGAGTGCTCAACTCATTCCTCCAGTTCCTCGAAGAGGACACCTCCGAGAGTGTCATCATCGCGGCCACAAACCACCCACAACTGTTGGACAATGCTCTCTTCCGACGATTCGACACGGCGATGGACTTCACGCTTCCCGACGCTGCTGGCGCGCAGGCGGTGATCAGGAACCGCCTATCTTCGTTCCAGACCAGCACGCTGAGTTGGACCCGCGTCATCAAGGCAGCTCAAGGCCTGAGCCATGGCGAGATCGCGACGGCTGCCGAGAATGCGGCTAAGCGCACGGTTCTGGCAGGACGCACCAGAATCCTTACCCAAGACCTCGTGCGGGCACTCGATGAACGTCCTCGCATCGACGCTCGACGCAGCCCGATCGCGTAGGCCGCATGGCTGAGCACGACCGTCCACACATCGTGGTGCCGGGCGCGCCGCGAGCCGAGCCGTTCACCCTGGCGGCATCCGGCGGCGGAGGGGACAAGCCTGAGTTCACCGGGGATCGGCGTTCTCACGGTCGCAAGCTGAGCGACGAGTATCGTGCGGCGCTGCAGTCAGCAACGGGCGAGCCGGACCACGACGGAACCTACGTTACGTTCGTATCGTTCCCTGGCTTGGACCTGGCGCTTGCAAGCCTCGACCCGCAGCGCGGGGGGGCACAGCCCGAGCTAGTTGCGGTCCGCGAGTCCCAAGAAGCGCACGGCATCGTCCAGTTCGCCACCGTGTACATCCCCGAAGGCAAGCGCAACTACTTCCTGACTCAGCTAAGCGCGTACGTCGAGAGCGCCGAAGGCGATAAGCATCGTCATGCCGCCCTGGTCGAGGGGATTCAGTCAATCCGCCGAGCGACGATTCGCGAGCTCTGGACGGACCCAGAGGAGGCATTCCCCGACGATCCAGCCGCAGCGTGCTGGTGGGAGGTCTGGCTGCGCAAGAGGGACGGACAATCGCATCTGCGGTTTAGTGCCTTCGCGGCACGAAAGGGTCTGCGCACAAGTGAGCACTACCTGGGCTTCGGCGAACGTACGGTCGTTCTTCTCCGTGCGACGGCCGATCAACTCGCGGAGGCCCTCGACTCTCTTGACGACATCGCCGAGCTGCGACGACCGCATGACGTCGCGAGCTTCCTCACGGAACTTCCCGCGGTTGAGCAGGGACCCTGGGTTGAGGATCTGCGCGAGAGGCTGCAGTCCGCGCCCGAAGATGCCCCGGTTGTGTGCATTCTCGACACGGGCGTCCATGATGGGCACCCACTGCTCTCTGACTCGATCGACGCGTCCGACCTTCACGCGGCCGACGGGCGATGGAGGCTCGAGCCTATACACCCACACGGGACCGAGATGGCCGGTCTCGCGTTGTACGGCGACCTCCACTCTGCCGTTCTCGACCCGCGAGGCGTTCGACTGCTCCATCGGCTGGAGTCTGTGAAGTTCCTCCCGGACCATGGCGACAACGACCGCGACCTGTACGGAGCGATAACAGCTCGTTCCGTCGACCGACCCGAGATCCAGGCTCCCGGGCGCTCGCGTGTGTTCATGCTCGCCGTAACAGCGCCGCGCGCGTCGCGTTCGGCCGCAGAGAGCGAGCCATCGGAGCGCATTGAGGCGGGGAGGCCCACTTCGTGGTCAGCTACGGTCGACGCGCTTGCGTTCGGGCGGGGCGTTGATGATACCGATCCTCGATTCACCTACCTGGATCGCGACGAGCCACGTCGGCCTCGGCTGTTCGTCGTTTCTGCAGGCAACATCAGGGATGTCTTGCCTGCAGACGACCACCTTGCTCGGAGTGACGTCGAGCCTGTCGAGGACCCAGGCCAGGCGTGGAACGGGCTCACTGTCGGCGCATACTCCCAGCACGATGACATGTCGGGTGCGCCAGCGGACTTCGCTGGATACGTACCCATCGCGCCGCGCGGTGAACTGTCGCCCGTCAGCCGTACGTCTGTCGTCTTCGACCGCAAGAAGTGGCCGTTCAAGCCTGATGTCGTAGCGGATGGTGGCAACGTCGCCGCCTCCGCCGATGCGACAAGTGTGGACACGCCGCCGAACCTCGCCTTGTTGACCACGCGACTACGTCGACCTGGCGAGGGATACCTCACTACGACCCGTGACACGTCAGCCGCCACGGCTCAGGTTGCGGCGATCGCCGCCGACATTTGTGCTAGCTACCCAACGCTGCGGCCCGAGACCGTCCGCGCGCTCGTCGTGCACTCCGCGCAATGGACTGACGCGATGCGGGCGCGGTTTGATGCGGAGTCCAGCAAGCTGGGGGTCGTCAGCCTCCTCCGCCGCTACGGCATGGGGGTGCCCGATGCAGGGCGCGCGTTGCGGAGCGCCGCAGACGCACTGACGCTGATCGCGGAGGCGCAGATCCATCCTTACGAGCGTGATGGCGTAAGCAACGCGGGCAAGGCGCGGGAGATGAACCTGCATGAGCTCCCATGGCCGATCCAGCAGCTGGAAGCACTCGGCGAGGCGCAGGTGACGCTCCGAGTGACGCTCTCCTACTTCGTGGAGCCGAACCCGTCGAGCCGCGGCTGGACTGGCCGGTACGTCTACCCCTCCCACGGACTGAGGTTTGCGACTCGACGCCCAGAGGAGAGCGTCGAGTCGTTCCGTCAAAGGATCAACACTCGCGCACGCGAGGATGGCGATCGCCCACCGGGGCTGGACACCGAGAAGGGCTGGCTCTTCGGCAGCAACCAACAGCAGGCACCAGGGTCATTGCACACCGACATCTGGACAGGCACGGCAGCCGCCCTCGCAAGCAAGGGCGCCATAGCTGTGTACCCGGTCGGCGGTTGGTGGAAGAACCGGCGCGACTTCGACCAGAGCGATCATGGCGTCGACTACTCGCTGGTGGTCAACATCGAGTCGCCCGAGGTATTCGCGGACCTCTGGACCCCAGTTGCACAACAGATCAGGACGGTCGTCACGATCCCGACGTGACCCCCGCACCGGTCGGTGCAAACAGAGTCACGGCCCGTCATCGCTAACGGAGCGCCTACCTGAAGGTGTGGACGACCTCGATCGCTCCCACGATGCTGTCGTTGAACTCCTCGAGGCGCTCGGCTGGGATCCAGTACTCGAGGATCGTCTCGCCGCCGGCCTGCTGGACCTCGTACTGGTCCAAGTGCTCGCGCCGGACCCGGAACCGCGTCACGTAGCCGACGCCTGATGCCTTGACGTTCCAGTCGCGCGCGATGCGGACGGCGTAGTCCTCGTTCAGGACCGGGTAGAAGATCGGCTGATCAGGCAGCCGCGGGGGCCACCGCCTCCAGCCGCTCGCCTCTACGAGGGCGAGCTCCTCTGGCCCAGTTGGGCGCCACAGAGTGACGAGGTCAGGGCCGGGAGCCGTCCGCTCAGCGGGCAGCGAGACCTCATCGCCTGGGTACGGTTTGCGGCGGTAGGTCTCCGGGATCTGTGGGCGCTCCTCGTCGCGCACTCGGACGACCTCATCGCGCCACGCCCTCAGGACCTCCTCGAAGGCCTCGATTGTCATCGCCTCTGGGTCGAACATGTCGTAGTCCGAGTTCGCAACGACCTGGCCCTCGACGACGGACAACGTGGTCGCGTTGCCTCCCTGGAAGGGCCCAGTCTCTCCCGCGGTCACCATCCGGCGCACCCATGTGAGTGCGCGGTCGATCCAATACGTCGACACCGAATGCTCCGCAGAGCCCCGCGGCGGCAGAGGGCTCACCGCGTCAGCAAGAGCCTCGTCGAACCCGACCCACGCCGGTCCGAGACGCGCGTACGGAGCACCGTCCTTGGCTCTGACGAAGGTCACGTCCACACGAGCATCCTGCCGGAGCGCCTACGCGGATTGCCCATGATCCGCGGGCGAGGTCGGCCCGCCATCGAGCCAGCGTGAGTCGCGAAGTACTCACGTGAGTACTCCACGACTCACTCGACCCCCAGGTGCCGCTGAGCGGGACGCGCTGCATCACGGCGCGTAGTCCTGTCGATGACGGCGCGGCCTTGGCCCGATGACGCTTCCGGCGAGGCGATGACGCGACCGGCGCGACCGATGACGCACACGCGCGCGCGCGCCGCGTCATCGCTTCACCGCCGGCGGCGCGGTTCCGTCATCGATTTGGCTATCGCCCCTGAGCAGGCTGACCACCAACTGCACGACCCGACCGGGGTGGCAGAGCGCGATCCGTCTTCTCGCTCACGCCGCACACCTCCCGGTGGCGACGGTCGACGGCGGAAGGAGGCGGCTCCCGATGATGTCGATGCACAAGCTCATGGCCGGCGACGGCTACACGTACCTGACCCGGCACGTCGCCGCGGGCGACGCCGGCCTGGCGCACACCGACTCGCTCGTCGCGTACTACGAGGCCACCGGCAACCCGCCCGGTCGCTGGCTCGGCCGCGGGCTCGCCGGCCTCGGCGACGACGCATCGGGCCCCCTCCACCGGGGCGCCGCAGTCACCGAAGACGCCATGGCGGCCGTCTTCCGCGACGGTCACGACCCGCTGACGGACGCACCCCTCGGCCGCTCCTACCGTTCCCGCACCGACCGCGCCGTCGTCGGCTTCGACCTCACCTTCACCGTCCCCAAGTCCGCCTCGGTCCTCTGGGCGCTCGGCGACGACGCCACGCGCACCGCCGTCCACGCCGCCCACCGCGCCGCCGTCGACCAGGCCCTGGACTTCGTCGAGCGCACGGTCGCGCGGACCCGCGTCGGCCACGCCGGCTGCCGCCAGGTCCGCACGCGCGGTGTCGTCGCAGCGGCCTTCGACCACTGGGACTCGCGCAACGGCGACCCGAACCTCCACACCCACGTCGTCGTCGCCAACAAGGTCCAGGGCCCCGACGGCGTCTGGCGCTCCCTCGACGGCACGACCGTCCACGCCGCCACGGTCACGGTCTCGGCGCTCTACGACTCCCTCCTCGCCGACGAGCTCGCCCGCCGCCTGCCCGTGCGCTGGTCCCACCGGTCGCGCGGCGAGCGGCGCAACCCCGCCTTCGAGCTCGAGGGGATCGACGACGCCGTCCTGGCCACCTTCTCCACCCGCGCCGAGCAGATCCACTGCGCCGAACAGCAGTGGGCCGCCGATTTCGTCGCCTCCCACGGCCGCAGCCCGTCGCGGATCGAGACCAGCCGGGCACGCCAGCACCTCACGCGCGCGACGCGGCCGGCGAAGGTCGTCCGGCCGCTGCGCGACCTCCTCGCCGAGTGGGCCAACCGTGCCCGCGCGCTGACCGGCGTCGAGCCGCACGACCTCGCCGCCCGAGCCCTGGCCGGTACCTACGCCCGCGGGCTGCGGGCCCACGACGTCGGGACCGAGGTTCGGGCCGCCGTCGTCGCCGCGGTGCTCGACGACGTCGCCACGCGCCGCTCGGTCTGGACCACCTGGAACCTGGGCGCGGCCGCGGCCCGGGCGACGCTGCCGCTGCGGATGGCGTCACCCGCCGAGCGGCTGCGGCTGCTCAACGAGATCACGATCGAGGCGGCCGGCCGCTGCGTCCACCTCGACGACACCCGCGACCCCGAGCGGGTCCGCGTCGGCGAGGCGCTCTACACATCCACCGAGCTGCTCGCCGCGGAGAAGTCGCTCATCGACGCGAGCGAGGCGCCGGGCGCGGCCGTCATCGACGCGCGGCTCATCGACGAGCCGCGGTACCGCGCGCACCACCAGCTCACGCGGCTTGCGCCCGACCAGCGAGCCGCCGTCCGCGCCGTGCTCACCTCGGGTCGGCGGCTCGACGCGCTCGTCGGCCCAGCGGGCTCCGGCAAGACGACGACCCTCGCCGCCCTCGCCGAGCTCTGGACGGAGAACGTCGGCCCCGTCATCGGGCTCGCGCCGTCGGCGACGGCCGCCCGCGCGCTCGAGGCGTCGCTCGGCGTGCCGTGCGAGACCACGGCCAAGTGGCTCTACGAGACCGTCGGCGACGGCGCCCACGCGCGCGGGCGCGCCTACGCGGCGGCGGAGGTGAGGCTCGCGGCGAGCGGCACGGACGGGCGGCGCGACGACAAGGCGGTCGCGCTGCGACGGGAGGCGGGCCGGTGGTCGCTCGCGCCGGGCCAGCTCGTGATCGTCGACGAGGCCTCGCTCGCCGACACCCGCAGCCTCGCCGCCGTTGTCAGCCAGGCCAAGGCGGCTGGTGCGAAGGTGCTGCTGGTCGGCGACCACCTCCAGCGCGGCTCCGTCGACGCGGGCGGTGCGTTCGGCATGCTCGCCCGCCGCGGCCCGACGGCGGAGCTCACCTCCCTGCGCCGGTTCCGGCACCCGTGGGAGGCGCAGGCGAGCCTGGAGCTGCGTCGTGGTCAGCCGGCTGCGCTCGACGCCTACGACGCGCACGGCGCGTTCGTTGGCGGGACGAGGGAGCGGATGCTCGACGCCGCGCTCGGTGAGTACCTGGCCGCTGGCGCGGCGGGACGGGTGGCCGTGCTCCAGGCCGCCGACAACCGGACGGTGCGCGACCTGAACGCGATGGCGCATGCCGACGGCCTGCGGTCCGGCGCCGTCCGCGGGGGGGGTGTCGAGCTCCATGACGGGTTGGCGGCCGGCGTCGGCGACCGCGTCGTCACGCGGCGGAACCATCGGCGACTGCGCACCGCGGATGGGTTCGTGCGGAACGGGAACCTGTGGGACGTCGTCGGGGTGAACGACGACGGCGGGCTGCGGGTACGGCCAACTGGCGGCCCAGGGCGGGACGGCGGGCCGGTGTTGCTCCCCGCGGCCTACGTCGCCGAGCACGTCGAGCTCGGCTACGCGGCCAGCACAGCGCGGACGCAGGGCATGACGGTCGACGAGACGCACACCGTCGCCGCGCCGGGGATGGGACGCGAGGACCTCTACGTCGCGATGTCCCGCGGGCGGGAGACCAACCGCGTGTACGTCGTCACGGACGGGCCCGATGACGAGTGCGTGCCTGGTGTGGCGACGCCCGAGACGTCGTACCGGGAGGTGCTCGACGGGATCCTCGCCACGTCCCACGCCGATCCGACCGCCACCGAGACCTGGGAGACGTACCACCCGCGCACGCCCGCGCCCCTCCCCGTGCCGCCCCTGCGCGCGCCACATGACTACGGCCAGTCGCCGCGTTCGCGGCTCTCCGCCTACCGGCCACCCGCGGCCGCACCTGTTCTCGATCCGCCCACTCGATCACTGTGACGAGCCGAGCACCCGAAGGAGCGCCATGTCCGCCATCGCCACCGGCCCGTCGGGTCGGCCGTTCCTGACAGTCGCCGAGGCCGCCGACGAGCTCGCTGTCACGGAGCGCTTCATCCGCAAGCTCATCGCCGACGGCGACCTCCGCGCAGTCAAGGTCGGCGCCCGTGTCGTCCGCATCCGCCGCACGGATCTCGAGGCACTCCTCCGCCCAGCGCGCGTCGTACCTCGAGTCGACGCAAGGCCATCGGCTCGGGCAGTCTCGCTTCGGCCACCAGGGCGCGTGTCCCCGTAGGGCGCGAGGGGTAAGCTGTGCGAGCCTCCATGCATGGCAGCTCTGGACTTCCAGCCGTACCGATACTCTATCGAGGAGTTGCTCAGGAGACGCTACTACTCAATCCCGCGCTTCCAGCGACCCTACAGCTGGGAGACGGAGAACCTCGAAGAGCTCTGGCGTGACGCTATCGAGGACAACCCTCAGGGATACTTCGTCGGCCCAATGGTCGGCTGGAGCAAAGGTGAGGACGCCGACCTTGCCTACGTTGTAGACGGTCAGCAACGCATGACGACCATAACAATTCTCCTGTCCGTTTTGCGGGACAGGTTCCTCGCTCTCGGTGAGGAGCAACTCGCCCGCGGGATACAGGGGCTCTTGGAGCGAGCGGACCGCAACAATGAACTGCGGTTTGTTCTCCAGACGGAGGACCCGACGCCGTACTTGAATCGCCGCATCCTCTCGTTCACCTCCGACGAGTCCGTCCAGGCGACCAGTGCGAACGAGCGGAACCTTCGGGCGGCCCGAACTTGGTTGGTCACCAAGTTGGAATCCACAATCAACACTGCCGGACCCACGCCAACGAGGAAGTCTACGCTCGCAACCCTGCGCGACATCCGCGATCGCGTGCTTGCCTTGCGTGTCATTTGGGTCAACCTCGGCAATGAAGACGACGCATATGTAGTCTTCGAGACACTCAATAGCCGTGGTAAAGACCTCGCGGTCGCAGACCTCCTGAAGAATCACATCCTAAACAGAATCAGGGTCCGGAACGCACGTGCCGACGGCGCCCGTGACAGGTGGGATGCGATGCGGCGGTACTTGGATGAAGCCTCGCCGACTATTGACGCTGATACCTATATCCAGCACTGGTGGTTGTCGCAAGAAGATTACGTGGCCAAGAAGAAGTTGTTCCGTGCCATCCGCGAGAAGATCCGCACCAAGGACCAAGCGCTTGCACGGCTCGAGTCCATCTCACGAGACGCGCCTCTCTACCGACTGCTCCACGAACCGGGAAGCATCACCTGGGGTCCGGAAGAGATCGCCATCCGAGACGCGCTCGCCGCCCTCGACCTCTTCGACGTCACGCAGCCAGCTCCGCTACTCCTCTCGATGCTGAGGACGCGTCGCGATGGGAATCTCCGGATCAAGCAACTTCGCCTGACGTTCACCGCGATCGAGCGCTTCCACTTCCAGACCACGGCAATCGTAGCAAGGAGCAGCAGTGGCGGCGTCAGCGGAATGTATGCGCGGTACGCAAGGGAACTCTCGCGGGCGCAGGATGAGAACGCTCGAGCCAAGGTGTTGAAGGAGTGCCGGACCGCGCTCGCGAGAAGCGTGCCGGAGCCCGAGATATTCCTTGCCGCATTTCCGGAACGTCTGGTCTTCACCAATCAGCTCACTCGAGACAAGAAGCTGGTGCAGTACGTCTTGCGCGGACTCCACGAGTCCACGCAAGACCACCGCCCGGCGCGCCCCACGATCGAGCACATACTCCCCCAAGAGGCGATCTCGAGCGGCGTGAGGCCTTCCATCGTTGGCCAGGTTGGCAACCTCCTGTATATCGACGAAGACCTCAACGGCCAACTTGACAACAAGTCCTTTGCCCAGAAGAAGGCAATCCTGGCGAAGAGTCGCCACCTGTACGACCTTGGGGACATTCTCGACTGTGATGACTGGGGCCCAGCGGAGATCCAAGCGCGGGGTGCACGTCTTGCAGCGGCCGCGCTCGCCGGACCATGGTCGGCGGTGACTGCCTGACTGCCGATCCACCTGAGGCGTCTCGACGCAGCGAGCCTGCGTAGCCTGGACCAGTGGAGGGCAAGTGGGTGTCAACCTCGGCGGGCACGCACCTTGCCCGCCGGCGCAAGACCGACACGGCCCCCGAGATCGCCCTGCGACGCGCACTGCACGCCGCCGGTTTCCGGTTCCGCCTTCAGCGGCGCGTCGCCAAGGGCTGCACGCCGGACCTCGTCTTGCCGCGGTACCGGATCGCAGTCTTCGTTGACGGCTGCTTCTGGCACGGATGCCCTGAGCACGGGCGCCGCACGCCGTGGACCGGACCCAATGCGTCGCTCTGGGCGATGAAGATCCAGCGGAACGCCGAGAGGGATGTGCGCTCCAGCGAGCTCGCACGCGCGGCCGGCTGGACCGTCGTCCGGATCTGGGAGCACGAGATCGCTTCAGACGTTGCCGCGGCGGTCGGCCGGGTGCGCGAGGTTGCCACTCGTGAGTAGCGCGGTGCCGCACAACCGACGAAGCAGATCAGTAGGGTCGAAGGCATGGTCAAGCCCCCGCGACATCCCACGTTCGACCTTGCATGGGCGGCACCGTCCTCCGGCTCTGAACCATTCGACCAACTGAGGGACGCACTCGCAGGCGACTCGGGCCTTCGCAGCGAGGTGGAGGCAGCACTGCGGCTCAATGTCGACCGCGTGAACCCGAGCGACCCGGGAAACCGGTTCGTCGTCGGCGGCGCCGTCGAGTGGATTATCGCAGCGGCCGCCTGGTCGATCGGTGCCCTCACAGTCCCGGGCGGGCACGGTCAGCGCGGCTTCGACCTGCTCGAGTTGCAGGAGGCGTCTCGAGGCCTCTGGTCGGTCAAGTCGCAGTCGGCGGGCAAGGGTAGCGAGTGGCGGATTAGCAACGGCCTTGGCGGCTCGGGAAAGGGCTTCGACACGCCGACGGTGTTCGTGTCACCAAACCTTCCGGGCCTCGTATTTGTGCACCCTGACCTGCATCACGAGGTGACGTCCCGGGGCAAGCAGAACGCCGACGCTTTCATCATCCCCTGGAGCGCCGTGAGGGCCCATGCGAGCGCGCACCCTGAGTGTGTCGCCGTACTCAGCGCACCTGCGAACGAAGGCCGTGGGCGAGAGAACCCCTTCCTCTCGTACGCCAAGACGATCATCACGCCGGAGCGCTTTCCGAGGCTGTCGGGGATGTTCATTGCCGCCGAGCCGCCGCAGGGCAGCGTCAGCGATGAAGTCCAGCGGCTCGCGGCACTTAGGGATGCCGGAACGATCGACGTGGAGACGTTCCGCGCGCTGGTCGCAGCCCTCAGCCGGCGTTGAGCCCGCGGGAGGGCTCCATTGCCTCGAGGACGTCATCGGGGCTCGTGTAGCCGTCATCAAGCACCGCCGTGACCAACTCCGGGGCGGTCTTCTTGAGCAACTCCTCGTCGCGGCGGACATGCTCGCGCAGGACATGCGCCACGACGCCAACGTTGACGCCGTTTCCCATCTGTCGGTAGCTCGCCGCGTCGAGCTGCCCCCCGAAGGAGAACCACTCCGGCAGGCCCTGCAGCCGTGCCGCTTCACGTGGGGAGATACGACGCTCGCGTGGGCCCACGATGCTGGTCTGGGTGATGGCGACGAGGGCAGGGAGGTAGGTCGGACGCTTGGCGCGGATCCCGGATGGTCTCAAGTGCATGACGCAATCCCACAACCGCGGAGTGCTCTGGGCCTGCCACTCGAACTTGCGGCGGGAGGCGGGGAAGCGTTCGGTCTTCACGCCCCACCGCTCGACCCACGCGTCGAAGTCCACCTGATGCCTTGTGTACAGGTCAGCGTTCTTGCGCAGGAAGTTCGCCTTCCAGGCGGGCGTGCCGACGGGAATCCTTAGGTCGTCGTTGCGGACCCACGCGTCGACCCAGATCGGGTGCCCGGGGAGCCGCGCGTGGGGGGCGCCGCCCACTACACCCCACATCATCTCGACCCACTCGTTCCAAGCGTCGATCCAGTACCGCTCGTCCGCGCTGAGGTCACAGCCCGAGACATGGTGGTCGTCATCGAGCGGCAGGTCGGACTCCAGGTCCCACTCCTCACCTGCCCGAAGGTCGCGATCAACGATTGCCGGGCGCACCGGAAGCCCCTCGGTGGCACCGTCGGGGTCGTACGACGCGGTAATGAAGACCCGCTCGCGAACCTGGGGGCGGCCGCCCTTCTCAAGAGGTAGCCAGTGCGGAGACATGATCGACGGCTCGTCCGAAACGCGATACCCGAGCTCTCGGAGTGTGCGGACGATCGTCTCCCACTCGTGACGGTGCCTCGGTCCGACCAGGTTGCGGACGTTCTCGAGGAGGACGACGGGAGGGCGGTTGGCCTCAATCACCCGAGCTACATTCCAGAAGAGAGTGCCTCGCGCCTCGTCCATCCCCCGCTGGGCACCGGACTTGCTGAACGTCTGGCAAGGAAACCCCGCTGCGAGGACAGTCGTCGGGGGGACGGTCACACCGTCCTCGTTCGCGTCCTTCGTCACGTCCCCGAGCGCGCTCCGACCCCAATTGAGCTCGTAGACGGCGGCCGCCTCGGGGTCGATCTCCACGGCGTACTTGCACTCACCGCCGAAGGTGGCAAGTGCCGCATGGAAGCCGCCCACGCCGGCGAAGAGGTCCGCGAACGTGAACGCTGGAGCTGCCACCGCGTGTCTCCCATGTCCCTGGCACACCGAGTGCCTCGTGTCTGCCGCAACCGACACGCTACCAACTAGCTCAAGGTTCAGCTAGTGTCCTGCGGCGTGTCGCTCTCAGGGGGAGCGTAACAGATCAGGTCGAACGTATGTTCGCTTCCTAGACGCACCCCTGCTTGCCGGTAGCGCTCCCAGAACGGACAGAGTCAGCCCCGAGTGGCATGCCATAACGTGCCATAAGGAGGTTCAGATCTGTGCCTCTCGGTTCATCTCCGTGTAGGCTCGCAAGCGCCTGACCAGCAGTTTCGCTTCCCAACCAGGGCGCGGAAACGCGACGGAGTCCGATTCCCAAGCTGAGAGCGCGGGTTCGATTCCCGTCACCCGCTCCACAGCTGGTTCCGGTTTCCAGGCCACCGAGGTTTCGGTTTCGACCGTCGGACGGACGCCATCGGGCCGAAGACGGCCCGGACCACCTCGTCGGGGGCTCGACGGTCGCGTTCCCGGCCGCTTCGCGCCTCCGGCTCAAGACCGCTGCATCGTCGAGGTGCCCTCCGCGCACGCCGATCGGCCCCACGTCTCGAGGACGTGGGGCTGAGGTCGGGCTGATGGGTGGTTCGGGACGCGCGAGTGCGCTACCTACACAGCGGACTCCGAGGCCCTGACGATCGCCTTCGGGCACCGCGGGTCGCCGGGGCGTCGACGCGTCCAGGTGGCGCGGTTGCGTTGCGCTCGGCCGCAGCCGCAGCCGCGGACGTGAGCGGGCGGTGGCGGGTCGAGTCTCGGGCGGCCGACGTCGAGGCGGCGCTGGTAAGCGCCTCGTCGTACCGCTGAAGCCGCCTCGAGTGTGCAGGAGCCTCGGCCTGCTTGGCCTTCCAGGCCCTGACGATGCGGCGGTTGACGCCCGCGAGCAGGAACGCGACGGCGAACTTGCGCTTCGCCAGGCCCATGAGCTTCGTGTAGGTGCGGTTCAGCGCCGCGTACTTGTCCTTCATGAGCGAGTTGGCCGTCTCGACCAGGACTCGAGGCCCGTACGCCAAGGTCCACGCGGTGGTCCCGTAGATCAGGCCGAGCCCCTGGGTAAGCGTGAGGTACTCGGGCGCGACTGTGATCACGCCGCCACAGCATCGCTCGACGCCCTCAGGCAGCGTTACGAGGGGAGCGCTCTGTGAGACGTTCCGCTGACGCAGTGTGCTGCCGCGCAGGCGACCGGCGCAGAAGGGGCACCGCAGGCGCTGGCGGCCGTCGGGACCAGGGCGACCGTGGTTGGAGTACCGCCACCGCGCACGTTCGTCGTAGCGAGCCTGCAGCTTGCGGCGCTCTTCTGCGGAGTCGTTGCGGCCGGCTCGCGGCAGGTCACGCAAGTGCGCGGGCGTGTACTTGCTGAAGGGAGCGCCGTCGATCCAGTCCACGTCGGTGAGCACCTGCACCTGCTTGCGCTGCGCGTCAGTGAGCTCGAAGACGACGTCGATGCCCTCCCGTCGCAGCGGCCCGTGGGCGTTGTCGAAGGAGAGCAGGGAGTAGCCGCGGTCCCAGACGACCAGGCGCACCGGTGTGCCTCGGCGATCCGGCGTGGGCCCGTGTCCGGGGTCGGGCACGCGCTCTGCCTGCAGCATCGGGACCGCCGCGAGACCCCGGTGCGCACCGGCGGGAACCAGCCGCGCACTGGTGATGATGTTCGGCACGTCCGCGCCGTAGGTCAGCTGGTCGGGGTGACCGGCATAGGTGCAGTCGCGGACCTGGACAGAGAGGTGCAGCTCGTACCCGATGTAGATGCCCGCCCGGTGCTGCTTGTTGGCGCTGCGATGCCCGGCGCGTGCGTCCACGTCCGTCGTGTAGATCGCACGGTCGTCGGGGCCGAGCTCCACCTTGTCCTTGAGCCGCCGCCGAGTCTTCGTCAGGGTCTTGGCGTGGTCCTCAAGTGGGGTGTCGGTGTCCGGCGGGGTCGCCCCGTCGTACTCCTGGCTTGGTGTCACGAACCGTCCGCAGGTCTCCCAGTCGGTGCCGTCGACGCTCCTCGTGCGGCTCCACGGGAGGTCGCTCGGGAGGACGGCATGGGGAAGCACCTCCACCAGCCAGTCGAGGTCGGCGCGAACAGTGACCGAGTGGTGCTGGAAGTCGAAGCCGAGCTCCAAGGCCTTGAGTACCCGATCCGCCTTGTCCCAGACCCGCTGGTACGCACGCCCGACCGGGAGACGTTGCATGCCCAGCCGCTCCAACTGGCTGTCGGAGCACGCGACGAGCTGGGAGACAACCTCGGAGTGTTCGGCCCGCGAGCCCTCCTCGAAGGCGTTCAGCATCCACGCGACGAGAACAGCTCGTGCCGGAACGGAACCAGGCCGGCCCAAGCCCTCGTTGATCGCAGCGCACAACGCTACGAGGAAGCCGGGACCAAGCCAGTCCACCGCTGCGCACGCATCGGCGAACTCCTCGTCTGTGGGCTGCCGCTTCGTGGTCACGTCGATGGGCGCGCGAAGACGAGGCGGCCTCCGGTGCGCGATGGGCTGGCTCATCGGGCTCGCCCAGCAGGACCGCGCACCATCCGTCGGGCGGACCGCGCGCAGAGCGCCGGGTCATCGTCGAGGGGCGAGACGAACTCCGCCATGTCGCTGATGGGCGTCATCGAAACCAGGCCCGCAGCGGCCATGAGCTCCGGTACGCGAGTGCCGATCGTGAGGTGCGTCAAGAGCCACGTCGAGCGGAGCCGGCCGAGCTCCAGCTGAGGTCCCGCTGGGTCCAGGCGCACCCGCTTGACCGCCGCGCTCGCGGCGTTCTTGTGACTTGCGGGGCCGCCGTACAGGAAGTCGCCCTCCGGCGTCTGCTCGAGCAGCGCCCGGAGCCGGGCCTCGTAGGCGCGAAGGACGGGCACGGCGCGGCCGGGGACGTGGACGACCAGCCCGTCGGTCCCGAGGTCCTCCACATCGTGCGTGCGAACGCGAGCCGCCCATCGGCCATCGAGCCCGGCGCCGAGTCCCAGCACGAGGAAGGCCTCCCCGTTTCTGCGCGCGAGGCCAGAATTTCGGGCGATCTGATCTTCGAGCGACTCGATCTCCGCGGCGGTGTAGGGCAGCGAGAAGCACCGGTGTCGCCGCACAACTGGCGTCGGCCAGCCGCCGCGCGGGTTCAGGCCGGAGGCGACGCGTCGGGCGTAGGCGACGTGGTTCGCGATGGTCGAGGTGCCGGCGGCCTCGGCTTCGGCTCGAACGCTCGCGTCGACGATTGCCAGCTGCTCCGCAAGGGCCGCTATCAAGGCGCGGTCGAACTGCTGCAGGGTCCAGTGCGTCAACACGGCAGACGAAGTGATCGTCGTTCCCTGCTCCGCGGCGAAGAGCGCGAGTTCCGCCGTCGCGCGGGCAAGCCCGCGGATTGTGAACAGGCTCACCGGGCCGAAGGCGTCGACGTAGCGCCCGACAGTGGTCTTCACGAACGCGGCGATCGTGCCCCACTCCGAGAAGTCCCGCGGGTGTGACGGTGTCGAGCGCCAAGACGCGCCCCGCGGCTCGTAGGTGCTCACGAAGGCGGCGGCGTCGCACGGAGACTCCGTCTCTGCTTGGACGGTGTTGGAGGCCAAGCCGAACCGGTGCGCCAGGTGACCGCTGCGGGCGACACCCGCCTCATGGGTGCTCACAACCCGCCCGCGGTGAGCGGAGGGACGAGCGGGGGTCGTTGACCTTGTCGACGTGGCTGCCATGTCCGGGCACAGTCGGGCCTTCGGGCGGGCACGCACTCGCCGCACACCGCTGCCCCGGCCTCAGGGGTCAGGCCATGCACGGGCCCCATGGGGAGTCACCTCCGGCGCCAGGAGCACACGTCCTGGAGCTGCCAGACCGTGCCGGCGGGAGTGGGGACGGCATTGGCCTCAGCCCTTGCGCCTGAAGCGAGCGCACCAACCAGTCCTCTGTGAGCGCAGCAGCGCTCCGCGTCACCGGGTGGCGCACCGCCATCAGGGACGTCCATGACCCCGGGGGTCACATGTCCACAACCCATCCCGAGAGCAACACCACCAGCGAGGCACGGCAGCGCGCCCATCAGCGCGACCTGCTGCACCTGCTCGCGAACCGCGATCTGCTCGTGCAGACCATCCGACGCGCGCCCCTCACGGATGACGAGGACGCTGCCGGCTACCTGCACCTGCTCGCCGCGGTCGAGGCGGAGATCGAGGAACACTTCCCCGACATCTACGCCCGCGAGCTACCCCACTGGCTCCTCGCCGAGGCAGGCATGACCACGGAGGCAGTTCTTCCCCGCTGCCACCTCTGCCGAGAAGCGAGACGGCGCAGCGCCCCCTCGCGCAGGTGATCCAGCGGTTGCCGCCACCCGAACGGGTGGCGGCAACCGGCGCACCCGGCGAAGGTGCGTCCGGCGGAGAGGGAGGTCTGACTACCCTGTGCGGAACGGCATCCGACGACGGACGCGGCCCAGCAAGGAGCAGCACCCGGTGAACAGCGCCACCCATTCGAAGATCGTCTCGTTCATCTGGGGCATCGCGGACGACGTACTGCGCGACCTGTACGTGCGAGGCAAGTACAGGGACGTGATCCTGCCCTTCACCGTCCTCCGACGCCTGGACAGCGTTCTCGAGCCGACCAAGAAGTCGGTTCTGACGATGAAGTCCGCACTGGACAGCAGCAACATCGACAACCAGGACGCCGCGCTGCGTCAGGCAGCCGAGCAAGACTTCTACAACACCTCGCCGTTCACCCTCCGGGATCTGCGGGCGGCTCGCTCCCAAGCCCAGCTCCGGGCGGACTTCGAGGCCTACCTCGACGGCTTCTCGCCGAACGTCCAGGAGATCCTCGACAACTTCGAGTTCCGCAACCAGATCCCCCGCCTGACCAAGGCCGACGCCCTTGGCGCGCTCATCGAAAAGTTCCTCGACCCCTCCCTGGACCTCGCTCCGCGCACTCCCGCCAATCCGGGCGGCCTCGACAACCACGGCATGGGCTCGGTGTTCGAAGAGCTGGTGCGCCGGTTCAACGAGGAGAACAACGAAGAGGCCGGAGAGCACTGGACCCCGCGCGACGCCGTTCGCCTCATGACGCGGCTGATGTTCGAACCGATCGCCGATCAGATCCCCTCGGGTACCTACCTCCTGTACGACGGCGCGATGGGCACCGGCGGCATGCTCACCGTCGCCGAGGAGACCCTCGCGGAACTCACCTCAGCACGCGGAACGCAGATCTCGACTCACCTGTACGGCCAGGAGATCAACGCCGAGACCTACGCCATCGCGAAGGCGGACCTCATCCTCAAGGGCAAGGGCCAGGCCGCCGACGACGTCGTCGGCGGACCCGAGTGGTCCACCTTGTCCAACGACGCCTACCCGAGCATGGAGTTCGACTTCATGCTATCCAACCCTCCGTACGGCAAGTCCTGGAAGACCGACCTGGACCGCATGGGCGGCAAGACCGGCATCCGCGACCCCCGCTTCGTCGTCACCCACGACGGAGACCCCGAGTACTCGCTGATCACCCGCTCCAGCGACGGCCAGCTCCTCTTCCTGGCCAACCTGGTCTCGAAGATGAAGCACAAGACTCCCCTCGGCAGCCGCATCGCCGAGGTCCACAACGGCTCGTCGCTGTTCACCGGCGACGCCGGCCAGGGCGAGTCCAACATCCGCCGCTGGATCATCGAGAACGACTGGCTCGAGGCGATCGTCGCCTTGCCGCTCAACATGTTCTACAACACCGGTATCGCCACGTACGTCTGGGTCCTGACCAACCGCAAGCCCGCTCACCGCAAGGGCAAGGTCCAGCTCATCGACGCCAGCGGCTGGTCCACCCCGCTCCGCAAGAACCTTGGCAAGAAGAACTGCGAGCTGTCGACCACGGACATCAACCGGGTGCTCGCGACCTTCCTTGCCTTCGATGCGGCCGACGACGCCGAGCACTCCAAGGTCTTCGCCAACGCCGACTTCGGCTACTCCAAGGTCGTCGTCGAGCGCCCCCTCCGGCTCGCCGGCGTCGACGCTGGGCGGGTCTACTCAGCTGCCGAAATCCGGAAGCTCAAGGAGTCGGCCGAGCGCGACGAGACCGCAGCGCCGGTCATCAAGAAACTCCACCGGCCCGGGACCGCCGCCGACCCGCTGTTCGGCCGCTTCGAGACGCTGATCGAGGGACGCCTCAGGGTCGTCGAGTACGAACCCGACGCCGACCTGCGCGACAGCGAGCAGGTCCCCCTCACGGAGCCCGCAGGCGAGTGGCGCGACGGCATCGAGGCGTTCATCCGACGCGAGGTGCTGCCCTACGCCCCCGACGCGTGGGTCGACGATACGAAGACCAAGATCGGTTACGAGATCAGCTTCACCAAGCACTTCTACAAGCCGGCGCGGCTGCGCACGATCGACGAGATCCGAGCCGACATCCGGGCACTCGAGGCTGAGGCGGACGACCTGCTCAGCGAGATCGTCGGCTGATGTTCAAAGATCTCAAGCCATACGGCGATCGGATCGACAGCGGGGCGCCGTGGCTCGGGACCATTCCCGCGCATTGGGTGGTAGCCGCCGCCCGCTCGGTATTCGAAGAGGTGGGCTCGCCCGGCCACGTTGATGAGCCTCTTCTTTCCGTGACGATCAGCCGCGGCGTGCTGCTGCAATCGGAACTTCTTGCGAGCTCAGGCAAGAGGGACAGCTCCAATCTGGACCGATCGAAGTACAAGCTCGTGGAGCCAGGCGACATCGCGTATAACAAGATGCGGGCCTGGCAGGGCGCATTTGGCCTGTCGCAACACCGCGGGATCGTGAGCCCTGCCTACGTCGTCGTCCGCCCCAGACGCGACTGCGGCCTCTACCTTCACCACCTCCTTCGAACGCCGGGCTTCGCCAAAGAAGCGGAGCGCTGGTCGTACGGCATCACTTCGGACCAGTGGAGCTTGCGCCCGGAACACTTCAAGATGATCGCGCTTCCCGTGCCGCCAACGGCCGAACAGGCGGCAATCGTCAAGTACCTCGCCCACGCCCACCGACGCATCGACCGCGCCATCGCCGCAAAGCGCAAGCTCATCACCCTGCTCGAGGAGCAGAAGCAGGCCATCATCAACCAAGCCGTCACCCGCAGCATCGACTCGAGGCTCCCACTGAAGGACAGTGGTGTCCCCTGGCTTGGCACGATCCCCGCGCACTGGCGGGCCGCGCGCTTCAAGCAGGTGGTCGGCTTCCAGGAGGGTCCCGGGATCATGGCCGCGGACTTCCGGGACGTGGGAATTCCACTGCTCCGCATCTCATGCATGGCCGGGCACGAGGTGGATCTGCGGGGCTGCAACTACTTGGACCCCGGGGCCGTCGAGGCGCGCTGGAGCAAGTTCCGGGTCCGGGCGGGCGACTACCTGTTGAGCGCGAGCGGGAGCACTGGAGCAGTGAAGCCCGTCGGTGAGAGTGCGGTCGGCGCGGTGCCATACACCGGCCTGATCCGACTCTGGCAGCGAACGCCCGACGTGGACATGGAGTTCGTTCGACTTGCCATGACCGCAGCGCCCTTCGCATCTCAGATCGACCAGGCGAAGTCCGGTGTAGGAATCGAGCACTTCGGTCCGACGCATCTGAAGCGAATGTGGATCGCCCTCCCACCGATCGAGGAGCAGGTCGCCATCGTCGCGGATGTGGCCGCGGCTACGAGGTCGATCGACGCGTCGGCCGTCGCCGCCGGGAGAGAGGTCGAACTCCTCCGCGAGTTCCGTGTCCGCTTGACGTCCGACGTCGTGACCGGCCAGGTGGACGTTCGGCACCTCGCTGCGACACTCCCTGAACTGGACAGGAAGGAGGTCGTCGATGTCAGCGGCACAGACGACGATCTTGCCGATGAGTTCGACGACATGATGCAGGACATCGAGGCTTGATCGGGGCGCGGGCTGGAGTGTGTGCGCTCGCGTGCCGATGATCGCAGGGACGTTGGTGCGTTGCTCGCCGCCGAGCAGCACCTGGCACAAGGAGCAGCGGGATGGTCACGAGCCTGAATGAGGAGAGCCTTGAGGCGCTGATCGTCGCGCAGATGGTTGGCGACACGGCGGCCGACGCCACGCGCTGGGTGGAAGGCTCTGCAGGCGACTACGACCGAGCGCACGCCGTCGACCTCGCCCAGCTCAGGGCATTTCTTCGAGCCACCCAGCCCATCACTGCCGAGGCGCTCGAACTCGACCGCGACTCGGCCACCAGGCGTGCATTCCTGGCTCGCCTCCAGGGAGAGGTCACCAAGCGCGGTGGGGTTGCCGCGCTGCGCAACGGCGTGCAGCACGGGCCGCACTCGGTTGATCTGTACTACCCGACGCCGACGCCGGGGAACACGCGTGCGGCAGACCGATTCGCCCTCAACCGGTTCACCGTGACGAGGCAACTGCACTACAGCCCGACCGACACTGGCCGGGCGCTCGACCTCGTGGTGTTCGTCAACGGCCTGCCGCTGCTGACGTTCGAGTTGAAGAACTCCATCACCAAGCAGACCGTTGAGGAGGCCGTCGAGCAGTACAAGCGCGACCGCGACCCGCGCGAGCTGCTCTTCGCGTTCGGCCGCTGCATGGCGCACCTCGCGGTGGACGACCACCGGGTGCGGTTCTGCACGCGCCTGGCGGGCAAGGCGTCATGGTTTCTGCCTTTCGACCAGGGCTTCAACGACGGCGCCGGTAACCCGCCCAACCCGAATGGGCTGGCCACCGACTACCTGTGGCGGCGCATCCTCGCGCCGGAGTCACTGGCGAACATCATCGAGAACTACGCCCAGATCGTCACCGTCAGGAACCCACAGACGGACAAGAAGATCAGCACCCAGATCTTCCCGCGGTACCACCAACTCGACGTCGTCCGGCGCCTCCTCGCTGACGTGGAAGTCAACGGCGCAGGGCAGCGCTACCTGATCGAGCACTCGGCCGGCAGCGGCAAGTCGAACTCGATCGCGTGGCTCGCCCACCAGCTCACCACCGCCCGCCACAACGGAGGAACGGCGTTCGACTCGGTCATCGTCGTGACCGACCGCAAGATCCTCGACCGGCAGATCGAGGCCACCATCAAGGGGTTCACCCAGGTCGGCTCCACAGTGGTGCACGCCGACCGGTCCGCTGACCTGAAGACCGCGATCGAGGCCGGCAAGAAGGTCATCGTCACCACGGTCCAGAAGTTCCCGTACATCGTGGCCAACCTCGGTACCGCTCACCGGGACCGCCGGTTCGCGATCATCATCGACGAGGCTCACTCCAGCCAGGGCGGCAAGGCCACCGCGGCGTTGGCCACGTCTCTGTCCGCCGCCGGGCTGCCCGTCGTGGAGGGTGAGGAGGTCGAGGACCAGCTCAACCGGCTCATGGAAGCCAAGAAGATGCCGGCCAACGCCTCGTACTTCGCGTTCACCGCCACCCCGAAGAACAAGACCCTGGAGACCTTCGGGGTGCCGTTCCCCCAGCCGGACGGGAAGACCGGGCACCGTCCGTTCCACGCCTACACGATGAAGCAGGCCATTGGCGAGGGCTTCATCCTCGACGTCCTGGCCAACTACGTCCCGGTCGACAGTTACTACAAGCTCGTCAAGACCGTCGAGGACGACCCGGAGTTCGACGCGCGCCGCGCCTCGAAGAAGCTCCGCCACTACGTCGAGTCCAACCGTCACGCGATTCGCCTCAAGGCCGAGATTATGGTCGACCACTTCCACGCCCAGGTCCTGGCCAAGCGGAAGATCAAGGGCCAGGCACGGGCGATGGTCGTGACCTCGAGCATCGACCGGGCGATCGACTACTACGAGGCGATCAGCGCCTACCTGATCGAGCGCAAGAGCCCCTACCGGGCGATCGTGGCGTTCTCCGACACCGAACGCGACGGGATCAAGGTCACCGAGGCCGACTACAACCACTTCCCCAGCAAGGACATCCCCGACCGGATCCGCGAAGACCCCTACCGGATCCTGGTCTGCGCGGACAAGTTCCAGACCGGCTACGACGAGCCCCTGCTGCACACCATGTACGTGGACAAGACCCTCTCCGGAGTCAAGGCCGTCCAGACTCTCTCGCGACTCAACCGCGCCCACCCCGACAAGCGCGATGTGACGATCCTGGACTTCGCCAACGACGCGGACGCGATCGAACGGGCGTTCGCCGACTACTACCGCACCACCGTGCTCGCCGAGGAGACCGACCCCAACAAGCTCCACGACCTAGCGAACGAGCTGCGCGCGTTCGGAGTGTTCACTCCCGACCACGTCGACGCTTTCGTGGAGAAGTACCTCGCAGGGGTGGAGCGCGACCAGCTCGACCCGCTGCTGGACGCGTGCGCCGCCGAGTACATCGAGCACCTCGACGAAGACGATCAGGTCGCCTTCAAGGGCTCAGCGAAGGCCTTCCTGCGGATCTATGGATTCCTCTCAGCGATCCTGCCGTACTCCAACGTCGAGTGGGAGAAGCTGTCGATCTTCCTCGACTTCCTCGTGCCCAAGCTCCCCGCCCCCAAGGAGGACGACCTGTCCGCCGGGATCCTGGAGACCATCGACATGGACTCCTACCGGGTGGAGAAGCGCACCGCCATGGCCATCGCGCTGGCCGACGAGGACGCCGAGCTCGGCCCCGTCCCCGCAGCCGGCGGCGGGGTCAAGCCCGACCCCGACCTCGAACGCCTGTCGCTGATCCTGGCGTCCTTCAACGACCAGTTCGGCAACATCGAGTGGGACGACGCCGACCGCGTCCGCAAGCGCATCACCGAGGAGATCCCCGCCAGGGTCGCCGAGGACGTCGCCTACCAGAACGCCCAGAAGAACAACGATCCAGTCAACGCCCGCATCGAACTCGACAAGGCCCTCGGGCGGGTCGTGCTGTCGATGATGCGAGACGAGACCCAGCTGTTCAAGCAGTTCAGCGACAACGACAGCTTCCGCGCATGGCTGGCCGATGCGGTGTTCCGGCAGACCTACGGCAAGAGCGCGTAGTTCGAGCAAGTGACCCGGACACCCGGGCTAAACGAAGGGGTCGGACGATGGAGTCGAGTACGTGGATTCCGGCCGCAGCTGCGCTCCTGGGGACCCTGGTGGGCGGCGCCATCTCCGAGCTCGGCCAGTGGCGAAGGTCGCGGATCGCGGAGGTTGCCGCGCAGAGGGCTCGCGCGGAGGATCGCCGTGCCTCGCTGTGGGAGATCTCGCAACCGGCGGCCGCTCGCGTCCGCGAGGCATTCGCGGCGATCGTCCGCGTCGCCGAACCGCCCAACTTCTACCAGCCAGAAGAAGAATCCGGGATTCCCTTCGACGAAGGATTCCCAGAGTGGTGGGAGGAACAGGAGAAGAAACTGAAGTACGACGCCGCGCTCATTCCGTCGGCGGACTTCCGAACCGCACTCGGTTCGTTGCGCAAGGCGATCAGGTACAGCTGGACGCTCAAGAGCACGGGCGGCTACCCCCTTGAGTACCGTGAGGCCGTTCTCAGCGTGGCTCAGGTCGGCTTCGATGTGATTTCAGCCTGGATGCGCGGCGAGCAGGCGATCGAATCGGACCTCCGCGGCCGCGTCGACATAATCGCTTCCGCTGTCAGCAGAGTCGAGGACGACTTCCGGGCACAGGGCGACGGTGACGGCCTCGACGACCAGCGCCATGGATGACCCGGGCGGCAACTGTCGTCGGCCAGATCCTCGGGTGCGAAGACCTGGCCAACCTCGCGCGCCAAGGCTAGGTTCTCGGGTGATCGGATAGCGGCTCTCCCTCGGACTCGAAGGGAGAGCAGCCCTGCCGAAGGACCATGGTGAACCTCCCCGACATCGACTTCACGCGGATCCGGTCAACAGGCGCCGGTGGGCAGCGCCACGGGTATGAGCAGTTCATCTGCCAGCAAGTCGCGCAGGAGCCGCCCGCAGCCGACGCGACGTTCGTATCCCTCCACGGCGCCGGCGGCGACGGCGGCGTCGAGTGCTATTGGACCCTCGCGGACGGCGCGGAGCACGGCTGGCAGGCGAAGTACTGGACGAGCCACAGCCTCGTCGATAAGGCCCAGCTCGACAGCTCCGTCGCGACCGCCCTTGATCAACATCCCCGACTGACCAAGTACATCATCGCCATACCCACTGACCCGACAGGTCGTACCGGCCGCAAGGGGAAGTCCCTACTGGAGAGGATCACCGAGCCCGGCGGCTGGCTCGAAGGTTGGCGGAAGATGGCCACCGACCGCAGCATGAGCGTCGAGTTCGATTTCGAGTGGGAAGCCCACATAGTCACGCGACTCAACCGGCTCGACACCGCCGGTTCCCAGCGGCGCTACTGGTTCGACGTCGACATCCTTGCCCAGGGATGGTGGGGCGACCGCCTCCAGGAAGCAGTCGAATCAGCCCGGCCCCGCTACGTGCCAGAACTCAACGTCGAGGTCCTCGCCGCACGATCTATCGCTGCCCTCTGCTCCGACGAGGAGTGGTGGCAGTTCGTCCGCGACAACGCCGACGAGATGTCCAAGGTCGGCAATGGACTCCGCTATGCCCACGGCGAAGTGCTGGCCGCCGACCTGGACGCCGCCCGCGCCGCGGCAGACGCGGTCATCGACTCGCTCAACGCGTGGCACATCTCGCGTACCAGCGCCGGGTTCGACTCCCTCGCCCAGACTCTCGATGCGGCGTCGGCCGTCATCGGAGCGCAGGAGGCGCTCGAGGTCGAAGCGATGGACGCCAAGCACGGCAGCTGGGACAGCGAAGGCTGGCGGCAGTGGCAGCGCGAGTACATGGTCCGGTTCCCGGCCGCAGCTGTCGATGCGCTTCGCCAGCTCCGGCAGAAGCTCGCCGAAGTGACCGAACTCCTCATCAGTCCCGTCGGCAAGCTCGCCGGCACCCGGGTCGCCGTGATGACTGGCCCCGCCGGGATCGGCAAGACCTACCTGGCCATTGACGCCGTCGCCCGCCGCTTGGCCAAGGGCCGCCCGAGCGTCATGATGCACGGTCGCTGGTTCAACGACCACGAGCCGCTCGGCCACCTCCGCGACGTCCTCCAGATGCCGTCTGACCTGACCAGCGAGGACGCCATCGCGCTCCTCAACGAGAGTGCCCGCGCCGCCGGCGCCCCCGCCCTGCTCGTCATCGACGCACTCAACGACACCCGTCCCCGGTCCTTGTGGCGCGACAACCTCGACCGATTCATCACCACGGTCAGCAGGTACCCGTACGTCCGTCTTCTTCTGACCGCTCGCACCCACTACCTCGCCCAGGTCCTCCCGCCCGGTCTCACCCTCCCACGCTTCGAACACACAGGATTCGAGGGCGTCGAGTTCGAAGCAGTCAGCGAGTACGCCGCGTTCTATGGCCTCGAGCCACCGACGTCGCCCCCCATCCATGGCGAGTTCGATAACCCGCTGTACCTGCGCCTGGTGTGCGAAGCGCTACAGGCCAGCGGTCGCGTCTCTCTCGACCGGGCCGACATGGGTCTCGGCGAACTCACCAAGACGGTGCTCGACAACGCCAATACGGTCATCAGCGACCGAATCGACGCCTCTCCGCGAGACCGCGTCGTCCACCAGGCGATGCACGCCCTCGCCGCCGCCATCGCCGACTCGGGAGGAGGCCCACTCACCCGACCCGACGCCCAGGCCGCTCTGTCCCCGATCTGGTCCGACGTCAGCGCCGAGAAGTCACTCCTCGACGCCCTCATCGCGCAAGGACTTGTCGAAGAGGACGCCATTCCCGACGGCAGCCCGTACGGCGCCGACATCATCGCCATAACATTCGAGCGCATCGGACACCACCTGATCGTGGCCGACGCCCTGAAGGACGCTACCAATGCAGGGCACGTCCGCGACCAGCTCGCTGGGCGCCTCGGGCAACTCATCGGCCTCGGTGGCAACATCGACGCCGGCATCCTCGAAGCGACCTCCGTAGTGATAGCCGAACGCCTCGGGCTCGAACTGACCGAGTTTCGCGCCCAGATCGGCGATGACGACACCCTCGCCGCCGCCGTCACCGCGGGCACGGGCTGGCGCGCCGCGTCCTCCATCACAGACCAGACCGGCGAGATCATGGTGCACGCGCTCAGGCGGGAAGCCACCTTCGACGCCAGCCTCACAATGCTGTTCCGCCTCGCCGCACGCCCCGACCACCCGCTGAACGCCGACTTCCTCCACGGGTTCCTCAACAGGTTCAGCATGAGCTCCCGCGACCAGTTCCTTCCCGGGTGGCTGCACAGAACCCACGGCACCAGAGGGGCGGTGGACCGCCTCATCCGATGGGCCCGCGAGAAGCCCCTCGACCAAGTCGGCGAGGAGACGACCCGCCTGTGGGTCACCGCGCTCCTCTGGACCACCGGCGCCACCGACCGCCGTGTCCGCGACCAGGCGACCATCGGCGCTTCCCGTCTCCTCGCCCGCTACCCCGGCCAGGTTCCCGGGCTCCTGGAGCGGTTCACCGACGTGAACGACGAGTGGGTTCTCGAACGCGCCCTCGAGGTCGCCTACTCGGCTCTCTTGGCGAACGGCACCGACGCAGACTGGGCGGGAGCTGCCGCGGTCGTGTGGACCAGGTTCTTCTCTGTGCCGACCAACCTGACCCCGAACGCAGCCATCCGCGATGCTGCCCGCAGCATCCTCGAAGCAGCGGCCGATCGTGGCACCTTGCCGGGCGGTGTGACGGCCGCGCAGTTCCGGCCTCCGTACAGCAGCCGCTGGCCCCTCGACTGGCCGACCAAGGAAGATGTCGAGCTGTACGACAACAGTGAGTACCCCCGGCTCGTGTACTCCACAACCGACGACGACTTCTACCGCTACAAGCTCGAGCACAACCTGAGCGGCCGGCCCGGCATCGACGTCCCGGCCGCAGCACGATGGGTCGTTGCCGAAGTCATCCGCCTCGGATACCGCATCGAACGACACGCATCGTTCGACGGGTACGTCGTGGGTAGGTACGGCGGCGGCCGCGGAAGACCCACGTGGATCGAACGCATCGGCAAGAAGTACCAGTGGATCGCACTCAACCGGCTCATCGGGCACGTGTCCGACCACGCCCCGAAAGCCCCCAGCCCCTGGGAGCCGCCGCCCGCTCCGGTCCCCGGGCCTGCTACCACCATCTCCCGGCAGATCGACCCGACCGTCATCGAGTTCAAACCCGCCAACGACACCCCGAGGTCCTGGGTGCCTACCTACGACTGGACGCCAACCACCGGACAGACCGACGCACAGTGGATCGCCGACGACACGGACCTCCCCACCATCGCCGTCACCGACGCCGAGCACGAAGGACGACCGTTCATCGTGTTGTCCGGCTTCTACGACTGGAATAATGGCTCCAGCGAAACTGAACGTACCCGCGCCATCTGGACCCACCTCCACTCCCATCTTGTCGCGACCGCCGACCTACCAGCCGCGCTGACCCAACTCGAAGGACGAGACCTGCTTGGCACTGACGTTTGCAGATCTCCAGAGACCCACGACGGCTACGTTGGCGAGTTTCCTTATGGCCACCACCACGGCGAAGCCATCCACCTCGTCAACTACGAGTCGGACGAGCCGCTCACTGTCCCCACCCGGCCAGCTACCTGGCACATCCTCGGCGAGTACGAATTCGCCCCTGGAAACCAGGAAACCATCTCCCTCGACGCACCCGCGCCCGAGTTCTTCGGCCCCGGCCCTGGCAACCTGCATTGGAATGGCCGGGACGGCTGGACCGACAACACCGGAAGGCTCATTGCATCCGTCCGCCACACAGCAAACACCGGCCAGAACGAACTCCTCATTGACGCCACCTGGCTCAAGGAATGGCTCACCGCCGAACAGAAGTCCCTCGTGTGGGTCGAAAACACGGGCAAGGACGCCTACCGCGGGTTCGGTGGCGGACGAACCCACCCCGGACGCCTCACTCGCTCCCTGGTGCACTCGTGGACACCGGGCAGCATCGCCTCAACGTCAGCTCCGGGTTGGGGCCACATCCCGGCAAACGGTGAGTAGACCAGGCGCGAGGAGCGCTTCGAGAAGTGCATCCGCGGCTCCCTGACGGTGCCCGGGAGAGCCTCCTGGACGAACTGGACCGCATGCCCTGCGCGTCGCGGGCGAGCGTGTCCCGGGTGAGCAGGTCCTCGGTTGCTATCACTGCCGGGCCGGGGGTCGCCGGAGGTGCTCGTTGGTCGCCCAACGGCCCACAGGATCGAGACCAGGTCCGGCAAGCGACGGCGGGCCGACTTATGCGGTCGTACATGCACAGGGCCCCTGATCTGCGGCTGTAGAACGAGCTCCCCTTCGCCTGTAGAGAGGCTCCCCCCAG
This sequence comes from Actinomycetes bacterium, assembly GCA_023462275.1. GTDB lineage: Bacteria > Actinomycetota > Actinomycetes > Actinomycetales > Cellulomonadaceae > Actinotalea. The sequence continues at coordinate 9,933 of JAEWYD010000179.1, read as the reverse complement.
GCCGCCCGTCACCGCAGGTCAGACCCTTTCCGGAACCAGCTTCCACACGGGGGCCAGGTCAGAGAGCACTTCTCGACCTGGCCCTTCGTCGTGGCACCGGCCCCGCCACGCGACGGAACGGGCCGGCGGTCGGACGGGATCACGACCGCGGCGCGAGTCCCGGCCAGGCACGACCTCAGGCGCCCGGGCCGCCGCGGAGCCGGCGCCGGGCCAGCCACATCGCTGCCACCCCGGCCAGCACCAGGACGGCGGCGAGCGCGATCACGCCCGGCACCTCGAACCCAGTCGCGCCGAGGCCGGCGGAGGCGCTCCCCTGGGCGCCACCACCCGCCCCGACGACGACGGTCAGCTCGCTCATGAGCTCCCCGGTCCAGTCGCGGACGACGCGCAGCGTGTAGGTCCCCGGCTCGGCGAGGGTCACGGACCACGTCACCGTCCCGTCGAACTCGGCCGAGCCGCCGGTCCCGAACACAGCTGCCTTGGAGAGCGCCTTGGTGCCGGCGATGGCGATCGCGCCGTCCCCGACCGACGCCGAGGACGAAGTGACGGTCAGGGTCGCGTTCGGGCAAGCAGTGAGGAGCTTGTTGTGCGTCCCGCACACGATCCCGGTCGCCGTCACCGTGAACGGCGCGCCCGCGGCTGGCGTGGAGTCGCTGACGGTCGTGGCGTACGGCGGCGCGTCGTACGCCGTCGCGGAGAGAGGGAGGGCCGTCGCACCGAGAACGACGACGGCGACGACGAGCAGGATCCGGCGGAACATCGGGCCCCCCGCGGGTGCCAGTGGTGCGCCAACCACGATGCCGCGAGAGGCGCGGCAGCCCCCAACGCCGACGACACTAGAACCGCGGCACCACCGCGCACCAGGGCCCTGGGCACCCGAGAACGATCATGTGACGTCCGACGCCGGCCCGGGCATCAGCCGCCGGCCCCCGGCTCGTCGATCGGCGCGCCGTCGCCCTCCGCGGGCAGGTCCCCGCGCTCCACCGGCGGCCCCGCCACCTGCACCTCCTCGAAGAGGTGGTCGAGCTCACCCGCGCTCGGCACCCGGACCGCCTCGCCCGCGGCGCGCAGGGTCAGCGGGTCGACCCCGGTGCCCTCGAGGGTCACCGCCACGCCCCCGCGGTCCACCGAGCAGCGCACCGAGGCCTGCGGCTCCGCGTCGTCGGGCAGGTCCGCGCACACCGGGACCGCAGGGTTGGCTCTACGCGACGTCGTGAGCAGGACCGTCGCGACCGCGTCCCCGCCGTCGCGCGAGTACATGGCGGAGAACCCGTCGTCGCCCATGACCCCGACCGCCTGCGTCACCAGGGTGAACCCGTCGACGTCCGTGACGTAGACCAGCTCCGGCGCGATCCCGGCGGGCTCGGCCCACGGGGCGATCTCGGCCGGCTCCGCGGGGGCTCCGCCGTCGGGGCCGTCCGCGTCCGCCTCGCCGGCGCAACCACCGAGGGCGGCGGCGCCGAGCACCGAGATTCCGAGGATGGCGAGGACGCGGGCGCCCGGCCGCAGGACCGTCATCGGGGCACCGTACCCGACCCCGCCGACGCGCCGAACCGCCCTGATGGCGCGCCGCACGACGACCTCCCGTGGGTGCGGACGGCCCCACCCGACACATCTCGGAATGCATAAGCCCAGGTCACAGCCAGGACACAATGGCCTCGCCGGGCAACGGAAGGCCATCGCTTCGGTCACGGACCGGCAACTCCGCCCACGCGCGCACACCCCCGCCCCTAGCGTCGCCGCCATCACGCCACGACGACGAGGTGGGGCAGACGATGAGGACCAACCGCAACCGCAGCAGGACGACGGGACTCGTCGGAGCCGCCCTCGTCACCGCGCTCGCTCTGGCCGGCTGCAGCGCCGGCGACGGGTCCGTCGACCGGGCCGAAGGCGGCACGGGGCGAGCCCAGGACCGCGGAGAGTCCGCCGAGATCCAGCCGGGCCCGAGCGACGTCGACATGCCCGCGCCGGACCCGGACACCTGGGGCGCCACCGGGGAGGCCGACATGACCGACCCGGCCGACGACGCGCTCTCCACCTTCGCGCTCGACATCGACACCGGCTCCTACACCCGGTTCCGCGACTCCGTCGCCAACGGCACCTGGATCGACCCGGGCGAGGTGCGGACCGAGGAGTTCGTCAACTACTTCGCCCAGGACTACGACGCGCCGGAGCGCGGCCTCGGCGTGAGCATCGACGCCACGGCGCTGCCGTTCCGGCCCGAGCACCAGCTGGTCCGCGTGGGCGTGAGCAGCGCGGCGCCGGCCGCCGCCGACCGGCCCGACGCCGACCTCGTCCTCGTCGTCGACTGCTCCGGCTCGATGGGCGACTACGGGAAGATGGACACGACGAAGGCCGCCCTGCACACGCTCGTCTCGGCCCTGCGGTCCACCGACCGGGTGGGCATGATCTGCTACTCCACCACCGCGGAGGTCGCCCTCGAGCCGACCCGGGTGTCCGAGCGGGCGAGCATCCTCGACGCGGTCGACGCGCTCGAGCCGCAGGAGTCGACGAACGCCGCGGCCGGCCTCTCCCTCGGCTACGACATGGCGATGTCGATGCGCACCGAGGGCCGCATGACCCGGGTCGTCCTGATCAGCGACGGCGTCGCGAACGTCGACGAGATCGACCCCGAGGCGATCCTGTCGCGCATCAGCACCGAGGCGAAGTCCGGGATCAACCTCATCTCCGTCGGCGTCGGCATCGAGACGTACAACGACGAGCTCCTCGAGCAGCTCGCCGACCAGGGTGACGGCTGGCACGTCTACGTCGACACCGACGCCGAGGCCGAGCGGGTCTTCGCGACGGGCCTCACCGGCTCCCTCGTCGTGGCGGCCACCGACGCGCGGGCGCAGGTGGAGTTCGACCCCGCGCAGGTGTCGGGCTACCGGTTGATCGGGTACGAGAACCGCGCCATCGCCGACGAGGACTTCCGCAACGACGCCGTCGACGGCGGCGAGGTGTTCGCCGGCCACACCACCACCGCCCTGTACGAGGTCGCGCTGCGCGACGGCCGGCCCGACGGCCCGTTCGTGACGGCGACGGTCCGCTACCTCGACGACGCCGGCGAGGCGGTGGAGCGCACGAGCACCCTCGACGGGTCCGAGTGCGCCACGTCCCTGCGGGAGGCGTCACCGCGGCTGCGTCAGGACCTCGTGGTCGCCCTGCTGGCGGACCGGCTGGTGGACGGTCCGTGGTCGCGGGTCGTCAGCGCGGCGGACCTGCGTGCCGAGGCCGACAAGCTGCCGGGGCTGCTGGACGGCGACCCCGACGTGGCGCAGCTCGCCGACCTCGTCAACGAGGCCACGGCCTGAGCCCGTCCGCGCCAGGATGGCCCCGTGACCCAGCTCATCGTGGTGACGGGGCCGCCCGGCGCGGGCAAGTCGACCGTGGCCGCCCTCGTGGCGGACCAGCTGCCGGTGAGCGCGCTCGTGCGGGGGGACGACTTCTTCGCGTTCCTGCGGCGCGGGGCGCGCGCCCCGTGGCTGCCGGAGTCCGACGCTCAGAACCGCGCCGTGACGCAGGCGGCTGCCGCGGCGACCGGGCACTTCGCCCGGCACTGCGACGTCGTCTACGACGGCGTCGTCGGGCCGTGGTTCCTCCCCGCCTTCCTGGCGCACTCCGGCGTCGAGCGGACGACGTACGTGGTGCTGCTGCCGCCCCTGGCGGTCTGCCTCGAGCGGGTGGCGACGCGCCTCGAGCACGGCTTCGGCGACCGCGCGGCCGCCGAGCACATGTGGCGCGAGTTCGACGACGCGGCCCTCGACGCGCGCTACGTCGTGCGGGACGTCACGTCCCCGGAGGCCGTCGCGCGCGAGGTGCTGGGCCGAGCGCGGGCGGGCACGGCGGTGCCGCCGCCGACCGGCGTCGGCTGAGCCCGGCGGTCGAGCGCCGGCGGGTCCGGCATCCGCGTCACCAGCCCGGCGCCCACCACGAGCAGCCCCACCGCCAGCAGCAGCGACGGCGTGAACGACCCGTCGCTGCCCTTCATCGCCTCCATGACGTAGACGAACACCACTGCGCCCTGCCCGAAGAGCTGGATCAGTCCGTTGGACGTTGCCTCGGGGGTTGGATAGGTAACCTCCGCCGCGTACTGCATCCCCACGGGCAGGGCGCTGACCAGGAAGAACCCCAGCACGAAGGCCGAGACGAACAGCAGCGCCGGCGGCGTCGCGAACGTCAGGCCGAGCAGTCCCGGGATCGCGCCGACCACCGCGACCATCAGGTACCGCTGCCGTCTGTGCTGGCGGTCCGAGAGGAGCGGGATGACGACGGCGCCCACCAGGCCGCCGACCACCATCACCGCCCCCAGTGCGCCGGCGTCGGTGGGCGTGAACCCCCGCGGCCGGACGATGCTCTCGATCCACGTGCTGATGCCGTTGAAGATCCCCAGGCCGATGAGCCCGATGGCGAGCATCAGGAGGAACGGCCGGACCCGCAGGGCGTGCCGCAGCCCCTCGAGCGCGAGCGCCCGCACGCCGTCCACCGCGCCGTCCGCGACGGCGACGGCACCCGAGTCACCCCTGCCGTCCACGGCACCCGAGTCGCCGGGCGCCGTCGTCGGCGCCTCGCGGGCGAGCGCGAGGAAGAGGATGGCGCTCGCGGCGGCTGCCGCGCCGTAGATCAGCTGCACGGTCGGCATCTCGAGCGTCTCGGTGAGCGCCGGCGTCAGGGCCATCCCGATCGCGGTGCCGACCAGGTTCGCGAGCGTGACGAGCCCGACGGCGGTGGCGCGCCCGTCGGCGGGGAACCACTTCGCGGGGACGGTCGTCCAGGCGTTCAGGAGGAAGGGCTGGGCGACGGCGATGCCGATCGTCGCGGCCAGCACGAGCCCGTAGCTGTGCCCGGCGAACCCGCGCAGCAGGCCGCACACCCCCATGAGCGCCACGCCCAGCCCGACCGCGGGCCGGAACCCGTACGTGTCGATCGCCCAGGACGCGGGGATCGACAGCGGGATGAAGGCGATCATGAACGTCATCGCCAGCAGGCCGATCTGCAGCTCGGAGACGCCGTAGTACTCGGCGGCGGGCCCGGTGACCGGCGCGTACGAGATCCAGAGCACCTGGATCGTCAGGTTGACCAGCATGAAGACGCCGAGCACCACCCAGCGGTACCGGTCGACGCCCCTGGCCACGCCCCCCGCCGCCGTCACAGCGTGCGGACCTTCCGGTACAGCCCGGTGAACGTCCGGTAGCTGCGGTCGTACACCGCCGACGCCGTCGGGTCCGGCTCGTAGTCGCGCGTGATGCGGACCAGCTGCGGCACGTCGGACCAGGCGAGCTCGCCGGCCCCGATGGCGGCGAGGAACGCCGCCCCGCGCGCGTTCGCCAGCACCGGCTCCTCGGCCTGGCGCACCGTGCAGCCGAGGACGTCGGCCAGCGTCTGGCACCACAGCTCCGACTGCGCGCCGCCGCCCACGTACGTCACGGCGGGGAAGCCGCCGGGCCGCTCCTTGCGGACCAGGTGCTCGACGGCTTCCTTCATCCACCGCGCGTTGAGCGCGATGCCCTCGAACACCGCTCGCACGAGGTCGGCCCGCGTCGTCGCCAGCGACACGCCCACCCAGCCGCCGCGCACCTGGGGGTCGTCCACGGGCGTGCGTTCCCCGTTGAGCCAGGGTGCGAAGACGACGCCGTTCGCGCCCGGCGGGGACGTCACGGCGAGCGCGTTCACGCGCTCGAGCGCGTCGGCCGGCGGCGGCGCCCCGTCGCCCATCGCGTCGTCGGGGTAGACGACGTTCTCGATCAGCCAGTCGATGGCCTTGCCGGCGACGTCCTGCACGGTGGCCACCCAGTAGCGCCCCGGCACGACGGCGGGCAGCGAGGCGATGCTGCGGCGCAGGTCCGTGCGCTTGTACGGCACGTGGCAGCTGAGCCACGCCGAGGTGCCGATGTACAGGTGCGCCGCGTAGTCCTCCACCGCGCCGGAGCCGACGGCAGCCGCCGTGGTGTCGCCGGTACCGGCCACCACCTGGACGGACGTCGGGAGCCCGAGCTCGGCCGCGGCCTCCGCGGTGAGCGTCCCCACCACCGTGGCGGGCGGCACGAGCTCGGGCAGCTGGGCGACGTCGAAACCGGACCGCCGCGCGAGGGCGGGGTCCCAGCGGACGTCGTCGGGATCGCGGTTGTCCGTGCACCAGCGCAGCACCGCGGTGTCGAACCCCGCGACCGCGCGGCCGGTGAGGCGCATGGTCAGGTACTCCGGCACGTCCAGCAGGTACGCGGCCGCCGCGTGCACCTCGGGCCGGTGGTGGCGCAGCCACTGCGCCTGGCCCACCGGGTCCTTGCCGGACCGCGACGGCACCCCGCCGGTCTTGGCGATCCAGTCGCGCAGCGCCCGCGCGTTGTAGCCGGCGCCCGGCACGGTGACACCGCCGGACGTCAGCTCGCGCGCGTAGGGCTCGCCGCGCGCGTCCATCCAGATGAGCGCGTTGTGCAGGTGGCGACCCTTTGCGTCCACCGGGACGACGCCGCCCCACTGGCTGCTCATGCACAGGGCGACCACGGCCGCGCCGTCGACGTCGTGCCGGTCCAGCAGCCGGCGCACGCACCCCACGATCGCGTCCCACCACTCCTGCGGGTCCTGCTCCGCGCCGCCGCCGGGCAGCAGGAGGAGCGGGACCCGACCCTTGTCGTGGCCGACGAGCGCGCCGCCGACGGTGAGGAGGGCGACCTTCGGGCCGCCGGTGCCGAGGTCGACACCGACGACGTAGCGGTCGCCGGCCGGCGACGCCCCCGGCACTAGACGCCCTCGACCAGGGCGAAGACCTCGTCGAATCGGGCCAGGGCGTCGTCGATGACGGCGTCCGTGTCGGCCATCGAGGTGTACAGGCGCGAGCCGGCGAGCGTGATGATGCCGTGGGCCGCGTAGGCCGCGCCCATCTGCTCGATGAGCTCCTTGCGGGGGCCCTTCTCCTTCAGCAGCTTCAGCGGGCTGTGCATGTCGAGCAGCATGACGCCGCTCGACTCCAGGTGGACGATCGACCCGGTGTTGTAGACGACGTAGGGCAGCCCGTGCCGGGCGACGAGCCGCTTCAGCCCCGCGGCCAGCCGGTCGCCCGCGCGGCCGGCCACCACGGGCGCGTTGGTCCGCGCCATCTCCTCGATCGCGAAGTACCCCGCCGCGCAGGACAGCGGGTTCGCGGACAGCGTCCCGCCCACCTGGATGTGCGCGCCGGACTTCCCGTCGATCCCGGACCCGAAGACCGCCATGACGTCGGCCCGCCCGCCGACGCCGCCGGCCATCGGGTAGCCGCCGGCGACCGCCTTGCCGAAGACCGTGAGGTCGGGCGTGACGCCGAAGTACCCGGCCGCGCCGCCCATGCCGACGCGGAACCCGGTGACGACCTCGTCGAAGACCAGCAGGGCGCCGAACTCGTCGCAGAGCTCGCGGACGCGCGCGTTGTAGTCGTGCGGCACGGGCCGCGTCCCGGACTCCGGGCCGAGTGGCTCGACGACGACGGCGGCGGTCCCGCCGCGCGCCCGGTTCTCCACCAGCTTGCGCCGCAGCGCGCCGAGGTCGTGCGGGAACACCTCGCGGGTGCGGCCGGTGGCGCCGAAGGGGATGCCCTTGGCGTTCATGCGGTACGTGCCGGGCACGCGCAGGCCGTAGACCATCGTGTCGGACCAGCCGTGGTACGCCCCGCCGACCTTCATGACGACGGAGCGGCCGGTGAAGGCGCGCGCGGCGCGGACCGCCGCCATGACGGCCTCGGTCCCGGACCCGAGCGACCGGTACATCTCGACGTGGGGCATGTACCGGTGGATCGCCTCGGCGAGCCTGAGCTCGTACTCGTGGAAGAGCCCGGTCACGGGCCCGGACTCGGCGACCACCTCGGCGACGCGCTCGTTCACCGGGGCGTAGTTGCTGCCGAGGATGGTCGGCCCGCCGGCCTGGAGGAAGTCGATGTACGTGTTGCCGTCGCGGTCGGTCAGGTGCGCGCCGTGCGCGCCGGTGATGGCCAGCGGGAACGGGTAGTTGAACGCCAGGTTGTGCTGCACCCCGCCCGGGATGCGGGCCTTGGCGCGGTCGGTGATCTCGCGGCTGGCCGCGCACTTGGTGTCGAACCAGTCCAGCACCCCCAGGAGCGCGTCGTGCCGCAGCCCGCGCACCGGCTGGGCGAGCAGCGCGCGCAGCCGCCGCATGACGTCGTCGACGTCGGGGTACTCCCCGATCGCGTAGCCGAGCCGGGCCGACTCGCTGCCGGGCACGTCGACGACGCGGGTCTCCGGCTGCGGCGCCGGCTCCCCGGCCACGCGGGCGGCGACGGCGTCGGCGCTCGGCAGGTCCTGCGCCGCCTCGGACCGCGCGGGCGGGAGCGACTCGGTGACCTGCGCGGCGATCCGCTTCTCGTCGCTGCGCAGCTTGGCGAACGCGATCTCGCGCACCCACGCGGGGATCGTGGAGACCTTGCCCGCCTCGGTCAGCAGGCTCAGCAGGTAGGCGATCGACACCTTCTCCAGCAGGGCCATCGCGAAGACGGCCCGGTCCGGGTCGGTGCCCAGGGCGACGACGCCGTGGTTGGCGATGATGAAGGCGTTGCCGCCGCCGGCGACCGCGCGCTCCACGTTCTTCGCGAGGAAGCCGGTCCCGGCGGGCGCGTAGTCGACGATCGGCACGCGCCGGCCGAGGAAGCGCACCTGCTCGTCGGTGAGCGCGGGGATCTCCTTGCGCAGGAACGCCAGGGCGGACGCGTACGGCTGGTGCGTGTGGATGATCGCGTTGACGTCGGGGCGGGCCCGGTAGACGTTCGCGTGCATGCCCGCCTCGATGGAGGGCGCGAGCAGCGGCGTCGCGCCGTCGGTGACGTGCCGGCCGTCGAAGTCGACGATGCACACGTCCTCGGCGCGCATCCGGGCGTAGTCGTAGTTGCTCGGCGTGACGGCGTACAGCCGGCGCCCGGGGATCCGCACGGACACGTTGCCCTCGGTCGCCTTGAGGAAGCCGCGACCGAGCAGCGACCGGCACATGTCGACCACGTGCTGGCGTGCCATGGCGTGTTCCATCTGCGCTCCCTCGCGCGGCGAGTCGGGCCACATCTATCCTCCCGGGTCGATCGGCGCATTCCTACGTCCCAATCGCCGCATTCGGCCGGCCACGGGTTATCACGCCCTGCTAAGTTGCTGCCCGTGTCCGACGGCGTCGCGCCCGCCGCGCCCTGGGCTCGCCTCCCCGAGCCCCTGGCCCGGGCGCTGCGCGCCCGGATGGCCGCGGTCGTCGACGCCGTGGTCGGTGAGGTCGGGGCGTCCGTGTACGCGGAGGTCGACGACCCGCGGACCGCGGACGACATCCGCCGGGGGGTCAGCACCGCGCTCGACCGGTTCGTGGCCCTGATCGGGACCACGGAGCCCGCGCTCTCGCCGGGCGTGCGGGAGACGTTCGTCGACCTCGGCGCCGCCGAGGGCCGGGAGGACCGTGGCCCCGAGACCCTGCTCGCCGCGCTGCGGACGTCGGCGCGCGTGCTGCTGCGCGAGGCGGCCGGCGCGCTCGCCACCGTCCGCCCGCCCAGCACCGACGACGTCGTGGACCTCGCCGACGCCGTCACCGCCTATGTGGACGAGCTCGTCGTCGCCACCACCGAGGGGTACACGCTCCAGCTCCGCGAGCAGGCGGGCGAGCGCGACCGGCGTCGTCGGCTGCTCGCCGAGACGCTGGTGCGCGGGAGCGCACCGGAGCGCGCCGTCCGCGCGGCCGCCGAGGCGATCGGGTGGCGCCCGGTCGACGTCGTCGTGCCGGTGCTGCTCCCCCACGACCAGACCCGGCAGGCGCAGTTCCGGTTCCGCGACGACGCCGTCGTCCTGGAGCGCGAGCACGACGCCGTGCTCCTGGTCCGCGACGGCGGCAGCGCCACGCGGGCGCGGCTCGAGCACGCGCTGCGCGGCCGGGGCGCGGTGATCGGCGTCGGCGTGCACTGGACGCGCGTGCCCCAGGCGG
>JAEWYD010000178.1 GCA_023462275.1 Actinomycetes bacterium | reverse complement strand
GGCGCGGACGTCCGGACGGTCGCCTCGGCGGGCGCCGGCTCGACAGGTGCCACCTCCGCAGGCGCCGCCTCGACGGGCGTCGGCTCGACAGGCGTGGGCTCGGCGGCCGGCGCGACGGAGGCCTCCGGCGCCTGCGTCGGCACGGTGAGCGCCTCGTCGGTCGCCTCGGGAGCGCCCTGGGCCGGACGCGGCTCGCGACGCTTCTGCGCCTGCTTCGCCTCGGACTTCTTCTTCGTCGGCCCGAGCACCATGATCATGTTGCGGCCGTCCTGGCGAGGCGCGCTCTCGACGAAACCCAGCTCCGCGACGTCGTCGGCGAGGCGCTGGAGGAGGCGCAGACCCATCTCCGGGCGCGACTGCTCGCGGCCACGGAACATGATCATGACCTTGACCTTGTCGCCGGCCGAGAGGAACCGCTCGACGTGGCCCTTCTTCGTCCCGTAGTCGTGCGGGTCGATCTTCAGGCGGAAGCGGATCTCCTTGAGCACGGTGTTGCCCTGGTTGCGCCGGGCCTCCCGCGCCTTCATGTCGGCCTCGTACTTGAACTTGCCGTAGTCCATGAGCTTGCAGACCGGCGGCCGCGCGTCGGGGGCGACCTCGACCAGGTCCAGGTCGGCCTCCTGCGCCAGACGCAGCGCGTCCTCGACGCGGACGATCCCGACCTGCTCCCCGTTGGGGCCGACCAGACGCACCTCGGGTACGCGGATCCGCTCGTTGATGCGGGCCTCGATGATGGTGGAACTCCTCGCGTCGATGGTCCCCGGCAACGAAGAAGGCCCCCGCTGCCGTTCCCGCGGAGGCCTGATCCCGTCACCCGGCGACGCCGAGCTCCGACCGCCGGGCGCGCCGACAGCCGTAGGACCGGACCCGGCACCTGTCGCCCGCTGGGCGGGACGGTCGGAGCACGGGTGGGAAGGACTCCACTTGTTTGTCTGATGAGCGTGCGAGCACGCCCACAGACAGGTCGTCGTCCAGGATACCAGGCGTCGCTGGGCGGTCCGCACCCCCTGCGCCTGGCAGGATCGTCGCATGACGCAGGACGCCGGAGCCGCCGCACGTGACATCGCCGAGGTCCCCGCCGTGGAGGTGATCACCACCGCAGCGGTCCACCTCATGAGCGCCGCCGCCGTGAAGTGCGGGCTGAGCCCCGACACGCCCCAGGTCCGGGGCGCCGACCTCGTCGACCTCGACGAGGCGCGCCGGCTGATCGTCGCCCTCGCCGGCCTCGTGACCGCCGCAGCGCCCGAGATCGGCAACCAGCACGCGCGCGCCCTGCGGGACGGCCTCCGCTCGCTCCAGCTCGCGTTCCGCGAGGCCTCGCCCTACCCGGACGAGCCCGGCGAGGGGCCCGGCGAGGCCCTCACCGGCCCGGTCGCCTGACCCGACTGCCTATCCTGGGCCCGTGAGCGATCCGCGGGGGGCCGCGGCCGGATCGAGCAGCGGCTCCGACCAGGCGACGACGCCGTTCGAGGCGCCGCCGGTCGGCGCGCCCGACAGCGGTTCGGTGGCGGAGCCAGCCGGCGACGCGGCGGTGGCGGGGCCGCCTCTCGACGCCTCCGCGCACGCGCACGTGCTCGCCGACCCCCTGCCGCCCGAGGTGCCCGACGACACGCCCGTCTTCCGCGCGCTGAGCGAGCAGCTGACCGTTGGCCACGACGCGGAGGTATCCCCCGACCCCTCGGCCGGCGTCGACCCGGCCGCCTCTCCCCCGTCAAGGCCCGAGGCGCCGCGGCCGAGCCGCGCGATCCGGGTGACCGCCGCGGTGCTCGGGCTGACCCTCGTGGCGACCGGCGTGCTCGCCGCGTACCTGTACCAGTCGGCGCGCGACTGGCGCGACCAGGCGAACGGGTACCTGGGCACTGCCCGGGACCTCGGCGCGGAGCTGGCGCAGTCGCGCAGCGACCTCGCGGGCGCGAGGTCGGAGCTGGAGGCGGTCCGCGAGCAGCTCGCCACCGCGCACGAGCGGATCACGGAGCTGGCAGACGAGAAGGCCCAGATCGGCGACGAGCGGGAGGCCACACGCCAGCTCGTCGACTACCAGAAGCGCATCAGCGACGCCGCCGGCCAGGTCGCGCTGAAGCTCGACCAGTGCGTCCAGGGGCAGCAGGAGCTGATCGGCTACCAGCAGCGCGTCGCGGACGACCCGACGGCGGCCCTCCCGCCCGACCAGCTCGCGGAGTTCCAGGCGAGCGTCGAGGCCTTCTGCCAGGCGGCGTCGGCCGCGAACATCTCGCTCCAGCGGGAGCTCGCCCGGTGACCTCCCGCACCGTCTCCCGCACCCGCGGCCTGCTGTGCGTCGCGGCGGTCGCAGCTGTCCTCGGCGGGTGCGGCGGGGAGTTCCCGACGATCCCGGACGACCCCGTCACGCAGTTCGTGCCGAGCGAGCCGCCCGTGGTCCGGCCCGCGGGCCTGACGCCGGACGGGTTCGACGCCGTGCAACGGATGGCCGTGCGGATCCGGAACGTCGGCTGCGGCGCCCTCACGACCGGGTCCGGCTTCGCCATCGACGCGACGACGCTCATCACGAACCGCCACGTCGTCGCGGACGCCGCCTCGCTGCAGGTCTCGACGTACGACGGGCACGACGTGACCGTGAGCGCCTCGAGCACGGCCGCCATCGCCGACCTCGCCCTGGTGCGGACGGAGACCGACCTGCCGTCGTCGCCGGACCTCGCCGACACCGACCCGGTGCCGGGCGACGACGTCACGGTGGTGGGCTACCCGCAGGGCGGCGCACTCACCGTGACCTCGGGCCACGTCATCGGGGCGACGACCGACCCCCTCAACGCGAACCTGGGCGAGGTGCTCGTGACCGACGCGCCCGTCGAGCCGGGGAGCTCCGGCTCCGCCGTCCTCGACGCCGCGGGCCGGGTGGTCGGCGTCGTCTACGCCAAGAACGCCTCCGGGCAGTCCTACATCGTGCCCGTGAGCACGCTGCGGACCGTCCTGGCGGATGCCGGCGCGTTCACGCCGACGACGCCCTGCGGCACGCCCTGACCGGCGCCGGGGTGCAGCATGGGCACATGACCACTGAGCCCTCCCCCGCCGCGCGCCCCACCCGACCCCGACGACGCACGAACCCCGTGCGGGCCGCGCGCGACCTCCTCACGGTGCGGCGCGTGTTCGGCGAGCCCATCGTGACGCCGGAGGTCACGCTGGTCCCCGTGGCCCGCCTCGTCGGAGGGGCCGGGTTCGGCGACGGCGAGGGCGAGATCCGGGGTGGCCGGGCGCGCGCCGGGTCGGGCTCGGGCGGCGGCTTCGGGGTCGTCGCGGTGCCGGTCGGCACCTACGTCGTCCGCGGGTCGGAGGTCACGTGGCAGCCCGCCGTCGACATGAACCGGGTGATCCTGGGCGGTCAGGTGGTGGGCGCGATCGCGGTCGTGGTCATCGCCCGGGCGCTGCGGCGGCGTCGCCGCTGATCCGCAGCTCCAGGCTGTCCACGACGTCACCGACCGACGCTGCGAGGCGGCTCCCCACCGCCCTCAGGACGGCGTCGAGGGCCTGCCGCGAGAGGCCGGGAACCAGCGTCAGGACGACCGCGACCTCCGCGCGGCCGCTCGGCTGGAGCGCGATCCCACGGACCTCGGGCAAGCCGTCCAGGGCCTGCGCGACGGCGTCCCGCACCTCGGCCCGGACCTCGCCCGCCGCGACGGCCGGCAGCCACGCGGCGCCCGTGGCGAGGGCGACGACCGCCGGCCGGGGCACGACCACGGACGCGCCACCGGGGTCGACGACGAGGAGCTCCCAGCCCTCCTGGAGGGCAGCAGCAGCGGCGCGCGGCCCTTCCGCGGGGACCGGCCGCGCGTCGGGTCGCCACGCGGCGAGCGCCGCGACGCAGGAGAACACCGGCAGGGCGGTGCGACCGTCCGGCGCCGCCACGGCGACGACGCCGGCCGACGCGTGCCGCTGCTCGGCGA
>JAEWYD010000177.1 GCA_023462275.1 Actinomycetes bacterium | reverse complement strand
GTCGTGGGCGCCGCCGGGACCGCCGTGGCCCAGCTGTGGCCCGACCCGGCCCCGCCGGCCGGCACCGTGGCGCCCGTCCCCGAGACGAGCGCGCCGGCCACGCCCGTCCTCGTGACGGACGGCGTCGTGGGCGGGTGGGGCCGGCTGCCGACGGACGCGGCGGTCTTCGGGCCGTACAGGGTCACCGCCACGGCGGCGCAGGACGGTCGCGGCGTGGCGGTGGGCTGCGACCCGGAGGGCGACGCGGGGACCGGCGGTGGCTTCCCCGCCTGGTACGCCGACACGGCCGGCGACTGGGTGCAAGCCACCGGCCCGGCGGCGTCCGGCGACCCCTGCTTGACGCACGTCGTGTCGACACCGCACGGCTTCTTCGCCGTCGGGACCTCCTCGGTGGTGCGCTCCGGCGACGGGACGTCGTGGCAGGCCGTCGACCTGCCCGGCGCTCTCGACGGCGGCGCCTCGATGGTCGTCGTGTCCGGGGACCGGGTGACCGTCGTCGCGCAGTCGCCGGGGGAGGCCGAGAGCACGACGGCGCGGATGTGGACGACGACGGACGGCAGCGCCTGGAGCGAGGTGACGGACGGCTCGGCCGCGGCGCTCGACGACTCCCTGCTCGCGCAGGTGGTCGACGTCGACGGGCGCCTCGTCGCCGTCGGTGCGGCGCCCAGCGACGCGTACGGCCAGAGCGCCGCGGCCTGGACGTCCGACGACGGCGTCACGTGGAGCCGCACGACGCCGGACGAGCCCGGCTTCGCGAACGACGCGATGCTCGCCGTCGTGCGCACGGGTGACCTGCTCGTCGCGGTCGGCCTGTGCAGCGACACCGCGCAGATGTGCGCCTGGTCGTCCTCCGACGGCGGTCGGACGTGGACGCCCGACCCGACGCCGGTCGAGGACTTCGAACCCGGTACGGCCTATCGGCAGGCGACGGACGTGACCGTCGTCGGCGACACCGTGTTCGCCGTCGGGACCGGGTACGACGCGAGCCGGCCGCAGGGCAGCTCCGCCGTGGACACCGTGTGGCGGCGGACGCCGGCCGGCACCTGGCAGGAGCTCGAGACGGATGTGGTGGGCGCCCTGCCGCTCTACCAGGTCGAGGTCGGCGGCGCGGTGGTGGGCTTCTGGCCGGGCGGGCAGTGGACGACCGGCGTCGACGGAGCGCTGGAGGTGCTCACGCCGGTGCGCTGACCGTGGCGCCGGCGGCGGGCCGCCGTCAGCGGGCCAGTGCCTTCGCCAGGTGCACGACGGCGTGGGTCACCATGTCCGTCTCGCCGCCGCGCACGTACCCGAACCGTTCGTAGAGGCGGATCGTCGGCGCGCTGCGCGAGCCCGTGAACAGGCGGATCTCCCGCACGCCCGCCGGCGCGGCGGCCTCGCACGCGCGCAGCAGGGTTGAGCCGATGCCCTCGCCCTGCCGATCGGGGACCACCGCGAGCCGGCCGAGGTCGGCGACGCCGTCGTGCACGCGCAGGCGGACCGCGCCGAGCAGGCGGCCGTCCTCGCGCACGCCGAGCGCGACGACGTCGGGGGAGCGCAGGGCCTCGCGCACCTCGTCGAGCGTCTCCACGAGGGGCGGCAGCGCGGGGTCGCCGTAGTGCTGGGCCTCCGGGACGTAGGCGGCGCGCTGGAGCGTGAGCACCTCGCCGGCGTCGCGCTCGCCGAGGCGCACGACGCCGGGGGGCAGGCTCACGGCCTCATCCTGCCAGCGCCCCGGGCGCCGGGCCGAGGGCATTCGTGGCGCTGCGGGGCCGGGCGGTGCCTCACCACGCCCGCAGGACGCGCAGGGCCTCGAGGGTGAGCCACCGGCTCGGGCGGCCCTTGACCTCGACGCGCGCGAACGTCTTGCCGTTCACCGTCGTCTCCAGCGGCAGGCGGCCGGCGTCGTCCGCCTTGGCGACGACGAGGTCCACCGCCTCGGCCATCCGCTCGTCGCGCACCCCGAGAGACGTCAGGACGCCCAGGACCTCGAGGACGTCCGTCTGGTACATGAGCGGGTAGCCGAGGCGCAGCCAGCCCGGCTTGGCCACCAGCGACGGGTCGTGGCACCGCTTGTGCACGTGGTGGCGCAGCAGGTAGTCGACGCCAGCGTCGATCGTGCGCTGCATCGGCGCGGTCCGCGCGGCCGGCGGCACGGCGGCCAGCGCCTTGAGCGCCTTGACCGCGCCCATGTGACACGTGTGGCGCCCCCAGCAGGGCTCGGACCGGTACGGCCAGCCGCTCGGCGCGGGGCCGTCGGTGTCGAACCGCTGGTAGGTCGCGATCCACGCCAGCGCCGCCTGGACGCGGTCGTCGTCGCGCATGCCGAGGCGCACGAGCGCCCAGGCGAGGTTGCCCGTCAGGCACGGGATGACGGTGCTGGCCCGGGCGCCACCCGCCGTGGTCGAGCGGTCGAAGCCGAAGGCGCCGGACTCGCGGTGCTGCCCGTCCCGCAGCACCGCCTCGCACCCCGCTCGGACGGCGTCGTCGGCGCCGTCCGCCCCGAGCGCTGCGAGCAGGATCAGCTGCCACACCGTGCCGTGGTACTTGTCGCGGTAGAACCGGTCGGGCTCGGCCCAGTGCCCGTCGTCGCGCTGTGCCGCCATGATGCGCCGGACGACGTCCGTGCCCATCACGGCGCGACGGCTCGCGGCGATGTCCGGGTCGTCCGGCGGCCGGTCCAGGAGGTCCGTCAGCGCGGCCGCCCGCACGCCGGGCTCGTCGCCGTCGAGCAGCCAGCCGGTCGCGTCGGTGCCCAGCGCGGTGCGCCATGCCTCCACGTCGACCACGCTAGCCCGCAGGTGCGGCGGCTACTGGCCCGTCGTCAGCCGGATCGTCTGCAGGCGCCGGACGGCGATGAATGCCGCGACCACGACGGCTGCGGCGAGCAGACCGACGCCGGCCTCGACGCTCACCTGCGAGGCGAGGCTCAGGCTCGTGGCGCGGTCTCTGCCGAGCACCTGCTCGCCCGCGGCGAGCGCCCACTGCCGGATGCTGGCGTTCTTCACGCCCGGCACGTAGCCGCCGAGGATCGTCTCCCACACCAGCGCGTAGAGCAGGCCGGTGATCACCGCGTTGCGGGACGCCACCGCGAGGGCGACGAACACGGTGGTGTAGGCCAGCGCGGAGAGCGTCGCGGTGACGGCGACGGCGCTCGTGATCTCGCCCGGGTCACCCGCCGTGATGAGGCACGCGAGGACGAGCGGCACCACCGCGAAGACGAGCGCCGCGCCCCACGCCACGGCCAGCTTGGAGAGCAGGATGGTGCGCCGCGCCATGGGCTTGGCGAGCAAGTAGACGATCGAGCCGTCGTCGATCTCGGTGCCCACGACGCCGACGCCGATGAGCAGGCACGTCAGGGGGAGCAGCGTGCCGAGACCGAAGTTGTCGACCAGGCCGACGGCCTGGAACACGTCGCCGCCCGAGGCCCACCGCACGAGCGCGGCGAGCAGCAGGAGCGCGGCCGGCAGGAGCACGAGGAGCAGCCCGCGCTTGCGGCCGGTGAGGCCGCGGGCGGTCAGCTGCATGACGACGGGGTTCATCGGGCCACCAGGTACGCGAACACGCTCTCCAGCGACTCGTCCGCCGGGGAGACCTCGAGGAGCCGGACGCCGCTGCTGCGGGCCAGCCGGGGCAGGGCCTGCACGAAGCGGCCGAAGTCCGGGGCCTGGGCGGCGACTGCGCCGCCGGTCAGGTCCACGGCGATCGCGCACCCGTCGGCGACGAGGGCCGCCGCCAGCGCCCGGTCGTCCGTGGACCGGATCGTGTACTGGTGCGGCCGCTCGGTCATGAGCCGCCGGATGCGCCGGAAGTCGCCCGAGGCGGCGTGCCGCCCGGCGACGAGCACCTCGATGGTGCCCGCGATCTCCTCGACCTCCTCGAGGATGTGGCTGCTGAACAGCACCGTCCGGCCCTGGTCGGCGAGCCGCCGCAGGAGGTCCATGAGGTGCAGCCGCTGGCGCGGGTCCATGCCGTTGAACGGCTCGTCGAGCAGCAGCACCGACGGGTCGTGGACCAGCGCGGTCGCCATCTTGACCCGCTGCTTCATGCCCTTGGAGTAGGTGGCGATCTCGCGGTCCTTGGCGTCCCACATCTCCACCAGGTCGAGCGCGAGCCGGCTCGCGGCCTCGGGCTCCGGCACCTTGTGCAGGCGCGCGTTGGCGAGGACGAACTGCCAGCCGGTGACGACGTCGTACATCGCCTCGGTCTCGGGGACCAGCCCGATGGACCGGTAGACCTCGGGGTTGCGCCAGACGGGCACGCCGTCGAGGGTGACCGACCCCGCGGACGGGGCGAGGAACCCGCCCATCATCGCGATGAGGGTCGACTTGCCGGCCCCGTTGGGACCGAGCAGGCCCGTGATGCCCGGTCCGATCGTCATGGAGACGTCGTTCGCGGCGACCACGTTGCCGTACCAGCGGGACACGCGGTCCAGGACGAGGGTGCTCACACGCCACCGACCTTCCGGTACCGCCGGCCGAGCAGCCACAGGCAGCCGCTCACGACGGCGGCCCACACCAGCAGGTAGGTGACCGCGGCGCCGGCGCCGGTCGGGAAGTCGTAGGGACGGAACGACGTCTCGCCGAGGACGTTGGTGGCGAGGCCGTCCACGAGGGTGAAGGGGTCGAGGGCCGGCAGGAACCGGGCCAGCGACGTCAGCTCCTTCTGCTGGGCGATGTCGACGAGGGCGGCGACCATGCCGCTGCCCATGATCAGCCCGGTCATGATGATGCCGACGCCCAGGCCGCGCCGTGGCGTGAAGGCCGCGACGACGAGGGTGAGGGCGCTGAGCTCGACCGCCAGCAGCGCGCACAGCGCCAGGCCGCCGAGCCAGCCCTGGAACTGGTCGCCCGGCGGCAGCTCGGCCAGCAGGGCGCCGACCAGGAGCATCGTCTCGCCGAGCGCGAGCACCCCGAACAGGGCGAGCGCCAGGCCCAGGAACTTCGCGAGCACGTAGTCGAACCGCGCCATCGGCCGGGACAGATACAGCGGCATGACGCCGTGCCGCAGGTCGCGCGAGACGCAGTACGGCGCGGCGCCGCCGACGAACAGCGCGATCACCGGCCAGAACGACGCCGGGTACTGGGAGTAGCTCGTGGGCAGGGTGTCCTGCTTGGTCAGCACGACGACGAGCGCCATGACCAGCGCGGGCACCGTGAGGAAGGAGACCAGCGTCCAGGGCATGGCCTTGGCGAGCGCAGGTCGGCCGAGGCCGAAGATGCCGCGCACGGTCTCGCTCAGCAGGGACCGCCGCACCCACGCGCGGCCGTACCGCTGGCCGTCGTAGTGGCGGAAGCCGATGTCGTGGATGACGTCGTCGGGCGTCGTCGCCGCGGGCGCGACGCCCTGGGGCTCAGGCGTGGTCACCGTGGTCCCCCTCCGGTCGGAAGATCTCGGTGAGGTGGTGCCGGCGCGGCTGCATGCGCACGAGGCCGACCCCGAGCTCCGCTGCCCCCTCGGTGACGGCGTCGAACACCCAGTCGCCGCTCACCTCGACCGTGAAGCCGTGCGGCGCCTCGGCCACCGCGGCGCCCGCGGTCCGCAGCCGGGCGACGAGCTCGGCCGTGCGGTCCGTCACCTCGACGAGCAGGACGCCGCTGAGCTGGGTCGCGTCCGCCGTGGAGGTGGAGCGCTGGAGCACGCCGCCCTCGATGACGACGACGTGGTCCGAGATCCGCTCGAGCTCGCCCAGCAGGTGCGAGGTGACGACGACGGAGATGCCGAAGTCGGTGCTCACGCGCTGGATGAGGCCCAGCATCTCGTCGCGGCCGGCGGGGTCGAGGCCGTTGGTGGGCTCGTCGAGGAAGACGAGCTTCGGGTCGTGCACCAGGGCCTGCGCGAGCTTGACCCGCTGCTTCATGCCCGTGGAGTAGCCGCCGATCGAGCGGTAGCGCTCCTCGTACAGGCCGACGTGGCGGAGCGTGTCCGCGGTGCGCTCGCGCGCGACGTCGGACGGCAGGCCGGACATCCGCGCCATGTGCACCACGAACTCGGTCGCCGAGACGTCGGGGGGCAGGCAGTCGCTCTCGGGCATGTAGCCGACCGCCTGCCGGATGGCCAGGCCCTGCGTCACCGGGTCCAGGCCGAGCACCTCGGCCCGGCCGGACGTGGGTGGCAGCAGCCCGAGCAGCACCTTGATGAGCGTCGACTTGCCCGCGCCGTTCGCGCCCACGA
Organism: Actinomycetes bacterium; assembly: GCA_023462275.1. GTDB lineage: Bacteria > Actinomycetota > Actinomycetes > Actinomycetales > Cellulomonadaceae > Actinotalea. Next base: position 1,136 of record JAEWYD010000177.1, on the reverse strand, counting down.
GCCCGACGACGCCGCCGGGCATCTCGACCGTGAGGCTCGACAGAGCGGTGACCGGCCCGAACGTGCGGGTGAGGCCGTGGGTGGCGACGGACACCGGCGCGCCGGAGGGCGCGGGGGTGTCGACGGGATCCATGGGAGCGATCCTGCCGCGTCCGTGCGACACCGGGCCATGGGGTGTCACCCTGAGCGCACCCTGAGCGGGGGTACGCCCAGGGTCGTAGGCGCGGTGTGCCGCCGTGTCCCGCCAGGTCGTACGGGCGCCGTCAGGCGGCGTCCGGCAGCTCCAGGGTCACGCGGTTGCGCCACGGGTCCCACGTGGTGAGCGAGCGCCCGTCGTCGTCCGCGGCCAGACCGCGGTCCCGCAGGCGGCCGGCGACGGCGTCGAGCTCGGCCCGGTCCGCGACCGTCACCGTGACGCCGCCCAGGCCGAGCGTCGAGGCCCGCGGCCCGGCGCCCCGGCTGTTCCACGTGTTCACCGCCAGGTGGTGGTGGTAGCCGCCCGCGCTGAGGAACAGCGCGCCGCCCAGCTCGAACGTCGTGGCGAAGCCCAGCGCGCCCGCGTAGAAGTCGCGGGCGGGCGCGATGTCGCCGACCTGCAGGTGGACGTGGCCCACCTTGGCGTCGGGCTCCGGCGCCTGCGTGAGGTGCTGCCGCAGGAACGCCTGCGGGTCGAGCGGCAGGCTGTCCATGAGCACCTGCCCGTCGCGGCGCACCCACTCCTCGCGCGGTCGGTCGACGTACAGCTCGATGCCGTTGCCGTCGGGGTCGGTGAAGTAGAACGCCTGGCTGACCAGGTGGTCCGCGCTGCCGACGTACCGGGATCGCGGGTGCCGCACGGTCGAGACGACGGCCGCGGCGAGCGCCGCCTCGGTCGGGAAGAGGATCGCCGTGTGGAACAGGCCCGCCTCGCCCCGGCGCGGCGCGGGCAGGCCGGGCGTGTGCTGCAGGGTGAGCACCGGCGTCGTGCCCCGGCCGAGCACCGCGAGCCCGTCGCCCTCGGCGAGCGGCGTGAGCCCGACGGCGTCGCGGTAGTACGCGGCCAGGCCCGCCAGGTCGTCGGTGTGCAGGGTGACGGCGCCGACGTCGGTCGCGTCGCCGAGGAGGTCCCCGGCGGCGGCCCGCGCGGCGTCCCGGCC